>NZ_LOHX01000063.1 GCF_001559775.1 Streptobacillus felis
GTTATTACTTTTAATTCTTTTGCCTTTATATCTCCTTCTGATTTAAAGGTATTAGATATTATCTCTAAATTCTCATCTGTGTTTAGTTCTTTTAAGCTTTTGATGTTTCCTTCAGGTTTGTTATATCCTTTTATTTCTTCATCTTCTATTATTGGCTTTGATGTTGTTAAAGCCATATTATGTATATTTAAAAAACTTGCACCATCTAGTGTTATTCCATTTGGATTTGAAAGTATTACATCTAATTTATCTTTACTTAATGCTTCAAGTATTCCTTTTAGTTTACTTTCTTCTAATCCTGTTACATCTAGAAGAGCAAGTTTTGCTCTTGTGTCTTTTATATTATTATTTCCATTTATTAGTCCTGCAATTCTACTCCTTGCAATATTTTTTGCATTATTTATTACAGCACCTTTTTCACTTACATTAAATTCTTTAAAGGTTGAATGGCTTATTCCCTTAGGTGAAGGAGTTGATATATTTATGATATCTACACCATTATTACTCTTTTCTACATATACATTAGTTTTTCCATCTACACTTATGTTTGCATATGAAAAAAATGTAGTTAAAAATGTTAAAAAAGTTAGTTTTAATGTGCGTTTCATATAATTCCCTCCTATCTATTTTTAATATTCATCATATCCTCATAACTAATAAATTGATACCCTTGTTCTATTAATATAGGAACCATATATTTTACTGCTTCATATGTCTCTTTATATAAGTCATGGAATAATACTACATCACCATCTTTAACTACAGGAAGTACTCTTGCAACTATTTTATCTACGTTTCTACTTTTCCAATCTAATGAATCTACATCCCATAATATTGAATTTTCTCTTCCCCCAACTATATCTCTTACTCTATCATTTGCAGCTCCATATGGTGGTCTTATACGCCATACATCAAGACCTATAACCTTAAATATTTCATCATTTGTTTTTTGGTATTCTTCCCAAACTTTTTCTGAACTTAATTTAGTTAGGTTAGGATGTGTATATGAATGTCCCATAATTTCATGTCCATCTAAATATGTTTTAACTATCATTTGAGGGTTTTTCTTAACCATTTCACCTAATACAAAAAATGATGCAGTTTGATCATATTCATTAAAAATTTCTCTTATTGCCTCATGATTCTTATTTCTTGGACCATCATCGAAAGTAAATACTAGATGTTTTTTAGTCATATCAACTTCTCTTTTTTTAGGATTTAATGTAGCTCCATAGTATAAAGAAGGTAGTCCAACTCCAGATTTGAATATAGGTCTAAATTTTTCTAAATCCAAAGCTAATTCTTCATTATCTCCAAAGAATATTTCTGTATCAGTTATTCTATATTTTTCTAGATTTACTCCATCAAAACTCACATTTGGATCTATTTTCTTAGCTATTCTTCTATAATGATATCTAAGTATATCATTTTTACCTACTATTACTTCTTCTTTTGTATCTTCATTTTTTTTCTGAATTTTTTCCTTCTTTTACTTCTTCCTTAACTTCTTCTTTTTGTTCTTCAACCTTTTCTTCTTTAATTTCTTCTACAGGTTTTTCTACACTTACATTTTCTTTAATTTGTTCATCATTTTTAGCACTACCGCAACTAATTAAATTAAATATTATCATAAATGCGATCAATCCCTTTAAACTTACTTTCATCAATTACTCCTATCTATTAATTCCTCTATATACTCTTTAGAAATATTTTTTAACCAAAATGTTTTTTCATCTATTTCTAAAAGAATTCTTTTTATTTTGTCATATTTTACATCTATATCTATAGTTTTACAAAAATGCAATATAACCTCTATTACATCAACTATATTTCCCACACTATATTGTTCGGTAAGTACATCATTATTATGTGCAGCCATATTTCTTACATCTTTTATTAACTCTAAATTTTTTAAAAATTCGTTATAATCTTTATATATATTTACATATATATTTTCAAATTTTTGTGGATAAGCTATATTAAATATTTCAACTATTTCACCTAAAGTTAATACTTCTATTATTACCCAAATAGGTAATACATTCTTATCATATTTTTGAATATATTTGCTAACTACTTTTTTATTAACACTAATTTCTTTTTTTACAATTTTATCACTTTTTTTAAGTATCTTTTGAAATATTCCATTTATACTTTGTTCACTTGCATTTTTATCCACCCATTTATCTTTATTTAAATATGTATATGGATCTTTTTTACCAAATATTCTTACTAACTTAGTTTTTAAATATATTTCTATAAATTCTATAAGAGATAATAATTCTAATCTCAATTTTTTATCTAAAAAGAAATTATCTACAAAATGTTCAAAGTATGTGCCATCAAAATATCTTCCATTTTCATCTCTATAAATATATGAAAATTCTTTTAATTTAAAATATCCTAGTTTTGATAAGGTTTCTTTTGCCTTTTCTTTATCTTTAAACTTTACATTTTTATTCTCTAAATGAATTATTAATTCATCTATTTCCAAAAGAAGTTCTTGATATTCCATTATTTTTTAAATCCTTGTTCCTTCATAAATTCTGTTAAAAATTCATTATTTATTCCACTTAAGTATGATTTAATTACATCTAAATGCGATGGCAATTGAACACCTATACTTTCCCAATATTTATTTAATTCTTCATCATATTCTACAACACCTTCTACTGCTTTTGATTCATCATATTCTTCAAAAAATACTACATTATCAAAATTAGTTCTTGGTTTTAATGGTGCATTCTTAACTTTTTCTTCAGGTACTCCTAAAGTCACACCTAGTAACGGGAAGGTATGTTTAGGTAGTTTTAATAACTTACATATTTCTAATGGCGCAACACTAAAGACTCCTCCTATAATTGTAGAGCCATATCCTAAAGAATTACCTACTAAATCTATAGTTGATGCTGCAATACCTGCATCCCCAAACATATTTGCAATTACTGATGTAGAGAATATATTTTCATTTACTTCTTCACCTTTAGATTTTAAAGAACCTATAAATTTACTATAATCTCCTAGTATGATTACAAATGCATCTGCTGTTGCAACTTGTTTTTGTTTACCACAATATTCTGCAAGTTTTTGTATTTTTTCTTTATCTTGTACCACAACAAAAGATAATTGTTGTAAATTTCTAGAATTAGGCATTCTTAATACTGTTTTCATAATTAATTCTAAATCTTTTTCACTAACTTTTCCCCCGGAAAAATTTCTTACTGATTTTCTATTCCCAACTAATTTTATTATTTCATTACTCATTTTACACCTCTATTTAAATTTTCCATTAGTTATTAATGTCTTACATATTGGATCTCTATCTTCCATATATCTTATCCTATCAACATCATAATACATCATATCTAAGTCAAAACTATCATCTTCATATATTTTAAATACTAATTTTGAACCTATAGGATATTTTTCAAATTCATTACCTAAATCATCTGTATTTATATCTAATGCCGAAAGTATAGTTGCAATATTTGAATCATGACCAACTATTACTGACAAATCAACACCATTTCTTGCATGTCTTAACATTAGTTGATAAGCATTACTTACTGAATGTGATATATATTCTTTGTCTGCAAATAAAAGATCAAGTAGGGCATCTTTAACTTTAGACATTTCCTTTAAATCTTTTCTAAAATCTTTACTTATGAATATATCATCATATTTAAACCCTTCATAGTACTTTAAAATATACATATCAACAAGGTCTGTTCCATATCTAAACGCACCATCTGAATAGATTATACCTCTATCATCTATAGTAATTCCAGACTTCAAATTAAATATACTATCTTTTTCTAGTCCTAAACTCTCTTCTATTAGATTATATGATTTTTTTAATTTCTTATCTGATTCCTCTAGTTTTTTTAGATTAACTACTTCTGGAGTAAGTAATATATTGTAATTTATATCTAACTTACTCATATCTTTAAACATATATTCTGTTTCTATATCTTCAAAAGGAAACATAGATAAAGCTAATAACTTTGAAGTAAGTACTGTTCTTTTCATTGAATTAGTATGGAATTCTTTTGTAAGTATTTTAATATCAAGTTTATCTAAATATTTTTTTAAATATTTACCAAATTCATATTCTAAAATCTCACCTTTTTTAGTTAATACAGCATCTTCAAATTCCCATTTTATTTTTTCTGGATCTACTACTTTACTTATTTCTTCCAGATTAAATAAAGGGTACCTTATTCCATGTCTACTATATATTAAAACTTTTTTTAATTTCATAAACAACTCCCTTATTATCATTTATATACATTATATAACAAATCATATGTTAAAATCAACATTTATCGATTGTAACTAATTGAAATATAATGGAAAAGAAAGGGAGCTAGACCTTATTGTTAAAAATGCACAAATATCCTTTTTACAGTTTATTTGTGCATGTTTTCTCTGTCAATTTTAATTAATTTGTCCATTCTTTTTGGTATAGTTTTATCTAATTTAACATATTTGTCTTTATCATCTATCTCTTCTAACCAAACTATTTCATTGTTTGATATAGTTTTTTTTACATCAATTATTCTTTGATTTTTAGATCCTCTAAATTTCAATTTTAAATCGAGTAAATCTATTTCAAATCTACCATCTACTAATACATCTACATTATATAAAATTTCTTTTAAATGTGGAAAAAAAGGTAACATTTCATATTTAATATATTCATATGTAAATCCAGAATATAGCCATATAGTTTTTTGGGGAAATTTTTTTCTAATTTCTTTAATTAAGTTTGATATTCCTTCTTGATTTTTTGGCTCTAATGGTTCTCCACCTAAAAAAGTAACCCCACTTATATACTCCTTATCAATTTTACTAAATATATCATCTAGTATACTTTGTTCAAATTCTTTTCCTTCTTCAAAACTCCAAATTTCTTTATTAAAACAACCAGGGCAAGCATGTCTACACCCGGAGACAAATATACTAACTCTAATTCCAAAACCATTAGCTATATCAGTTGGCTTTATAGTTGCAATTCTCATATATGCAATACTCTTTTGCTTATTTCTTTTGTTTTACCTTCATTCCAGAAATTTTCACCTAAATATCCACAAGTTCTTCTTATTACATTCATTTTTTTCTTATCATTATTCTTACATTGTGGACATTCCCATTTATTTTCACTATTAATTACCATTTCTTCATCATAACCGCAAACATGGCAATAATCTGTTTTAGTGTTAAACTCTGCATATTGAATATGATCGTATATATATTTTACTAATTCTTCTAAAGCCTCTATATTTTTAGTCATATTAGGTATTTCAGCATAAGATATTGCTCCACCACTAGATATCTTTTGAAAATCTGACTCAAAATTAAACTTATCAAATACAGATATATTTTCTCTAACATCTACATGATAAGAATTTGTATAATATCCTTTATCAGTTATATCTTCAATAACACCAAATCTCTTTCTATCAATTTTTGCAAATCTATAGCATAAACTTTCAGCCGGTGTTCCATATAGACCAAAACCTATATTAGTTTCTTTTTTCCATCTATTTGTTGTTTCTTCTAATTTATGCATTAATTTTAACGCAAACTTTTTACCTTCTTCAGTAGTATGTGATTTCCCAACTATTAATTTAGTTGCTTCATACACACCTATATAACCAAGTGATATAGTTGAATAACCATCCATTAAATACTTATCTATTTTTTCACCTTTAGGCAGTCTTGCAATAGCTCCATATTGCCAATGTATAGGTGAAATATCAGAAACAGTACCTTTCAATCTATTATGTCTTAACATTAATGCATCAAAACATAATTTTAGTCTTTCTTCTAATAATTTAAAGTATTCTTCTTCAGTTTTTGCTATTAAAGCTATTTGAACTAAATTCAAGCTTACTACACCTTGATTAAATCTTCCTTCAAACTTATATTCTCCATTCTTATCTATATATGGTGATAAAAATGATCTACATCCCATAGGCGAAAATACGTTTCCTTCATAATTTTCCTTCATTATTTTAGCACTAATATAGTCAGGATACATTCTCTTAGAAGTACATTCAACTGCTTTTCTTGTTAAATAATCATATTTCCCACCTTTTAATGCATTATTTTCATCTAAAACATAAACAAGTTTTGGAAATGCTGACGTTACATATACCCCTTGATCATTTTTTATACCTTGTATTCTTTGATTTAATATCTCTTCTATTATATCTGCAACTTCATCTTTATATTCATCATCATCTCTAACATAAAGGAAAAGAGTTACAAAAGGAGATTGCCCATTAGTAGTCATTAAAGTATTAATTTGATATTGTATAGTTTGAACCCCACTTTTTAATTCATCTTTTACCCTATCTTCTACTAATGATTTTAAAGTTTCTTCATCTAAATTAGAATATTTTTCCTTATATTTATTTAAATATTTATCCTTACTAACACGTAAATATTTTCCTAAGTGTCTAATATCTATACTTTGTCCACCATATTGACCACTTGCAACAGCTGCAATAATTTGTGTAAGAACTGTACATGCTACTTGGAAACTTTTTGGAGATTCAATTAATTTTGAATTCATTACAGTTCCATTATCTAACATGTCTTTTATATTTACTAAGCAACAATTAAAAATATTTTGTATAAAATAGTCAGCATCATGAAAATGTAATATACCTTCATCATGAGCCTTACTAATATTTTCAGGCAGTATTATACGTCTTGTTAAATCTTTACTTACCTCACCTGCTATCAAATCTCTTTGAGTAGACGCTACAGCGGAGTTTTTATTAGAATTTTCTTCTCCTACTTCTTTATTTGCATTTTGAATTAATGCTAGTATAGATTCATCTGTTGTATTAGCCTTTCTTACAAGAGATCTAGTGTATCTATAAACAATATAGTTTTTGGCAAGTTTATATAATCCTAACCCTACTAAAGATTTTTCTATGAAATCTTGTATCTCTTCAACTGTAGATATTTTTTTATCCTCTATATGTTGTATTATTTCCTCTATTTTTTTTATAGATACTCTTTCTTCTGGCAGTACTGTTTCATTAGCCTTACATATAGCATTATATATTTTAGTAGAATCGTATTTTTCTTCTCTACCATCTCTCTTTAATATGTTCATAACACTTTATCTCCTTTCCTAGCATTACACAATATATTGTGGTTTGTCTTTTTGTAATTCCTCCATATATAGTGTTCATTACTAGTATAGCACATGATAATTAAAAAAGAAAGTTAATAATATATTTTTTTAAAAAAATTTTTTTTATAAAAAAAAATTGCCCTCAACGAGGGCAAAAATATTAATATCTTGCACTTACAACATCCCAGTTAACTACATTAAACCATTCTTTTAAGTAGTAACCTCTTCTATTTTGATAATTTAAATAATATGCATGTTCCCAAACATCATTTCCAAGTATAACTTTTTTAGCATTAGATAGCGGACTATCTTGATTTGCAGTAGATACAACTTCTAATTTCCCTTCTGCATCACTTACAAGCCAAACCCATCCTGAACCAAATTGAGATAAACCTTTAGCATTGAACACATTTTTAAATTCTTCAAACGAACCAAATGTACTTTCTATAGCTTCTTTTAGTTTCCCTACTGGTTCTTTAGATCCTCCTGGTATCATTGATTCCCAGAATAAATCATGATTATATGTTCCACCAGCATTATTTCTTATTCCATTTCTTTTTGCTTCTGGCATTTTATCTAATGAAGTTAAAACTTCTTCAATAGTTGCATTTTCAAACCCTGTACCCTCTAAAAGGTTATTTAAATTTGTAATATATGCATTATGATGTTTATCATGGTGGAAATGCATAGTCTCCTTATCTATAACTGGTTCTAATGCATCATATGCATATGGTAAATCTTTAAGTATAAAACTCATTTTAATTCCTCCTATCTAATTTCATATATTTAAAGTATATCATATATCTTTACTCTATACAATTTTTTATTGTTTTAAAATATATATATACTAAAACTAAATGAATAACAATAACTTTATTCCATAATATGAAATAGGATGCTTAGCATCCTATTTTAAATTATCAAGTATTTGTTTTTCTACGTCTTTTGCACCTTCAACATTTTTAGATATTGCTACTCTAACATTTTTTAAAGCTTCTTCTTTTCTATTTAAGTTAGCATAAACAACAGCTAAAATTAAATATCCTTCATCATCTTTACTTTCTTCTATTGCTTTTTTAGCATATTTTTCTGTTACATCTAAATTTTTATCTGCAAGAAATAATTTTGATAAAGTAGTATTTAATGCTTTATTTTGTTTTTCATCTAATAAAGTTCTAAATTCTTTTATAGTATTTTCTGCTAATTCATTTTTTCCTAAAGATTCTGCTAGAGTTATTAATTCAAAGAAAACTGTTTTATCTTTAGTTAAATTTTTTAGAACTACTAATTTATTTAAAGCTTTATCATATTCCTTATTTTCAAAAGCTAATAAATAGTTTAAATTTTCAATATCTGAATCTATTTCTTTAGATATTTTACTTGCTAAATCTGAATATTTAATTGCATTTTTTAAATCTTTTTGTTCATATTTACTTATAGCCATAAAATGGTTTGCTAATGCTTTTAAATCATTATCTTTAGAGTTTAAATAAGGTTTAATTATTTTTTCACCATTAGCGAAATCTTTAGTTCCTAATAAAGTTTCAATTAAATTAATATCAAAAGAAATTTTTACTTTATCATTTGCAGCAATTTTTTTAACATATTCTTTATATAATTTATCGAATTTAGTATTATCTTTTTTAAGAGCTACTTGTTTTAACATTTCAATTTGTAAACCTAAATCTTTTTCATCCATAGCTATCATTTCAGATAAAATTTTAATTTTTTTATCATAATTTTCTTCTATAGAATAAAGCATCGTTTTTGCCATCTTTATTCCTTCATTACTTACAACTTTATCAGCCAATATTTCATTTAAATATTTTCTTGCTTCTTCATTTTTATTTTGTATTATCTTTATTTTTGCTAATTCAAATTTAGAACTAATAGTATATTGATCTGTCTTTAACACAGATATTTTTAATAAATCCTTTTCTAATTGTTCAACATTTTTAGTTTTATCATAATTTTCATAAGCTTTCTCAAAATCTTCTTTAGTACCTGCAAAACCTACTGTTACCATAAGTAATGTAGCTAATATTAATAATCTTTTTTTCATTTATTTTCTCCTTTTTTTGGTTTATAGGATAATTATACAACATTTGATATATATATGTAAATGCTTCTAATACTTATCTAAGAGATAGATAATAGGAATTTAAAGAAAAAATATATCATTATAGATAAAACTAAAAATGTAAAAATAAAGCAACCAAGACAAGACCAAGAATTTTCTGATATAAAGCCTAGTATTATTAAAACAATCAAGGCTATCCAAAAATATGGAGTTAAAAATATAGCTGCTATAAAAGAAAAAAGTACACCTATTGCACTAAAAAATATACTACCTACACCTATAATAATAACTAAAATTAATGCTATTATTATACCCAAAATTATACACATATTAATTACCTCCATATTTATTATACTATATGATATTTCACTTTTCAACTGTAATAAGTTTGAATATTTTTTATTTTAATGATATAATCAAGTATATTAATTTTAGGAGAAAATATATGGTTAATTTAAGTTGTAATGCAATAATACCTGATGGTCCATTAAAACCTGTTGAAGAAATAGAAGAAAGTATTAGAACTACTTTTAGAAAAGATATATACATTAAATTCTTAGGTGCTATTTTAGAATATGGACTAATAAGTAATGGAGATAAAATAGCTATTGCAGTTTCAGGGGGTAAAGATTCACTACTTTTAGTTAAATTATTCCAAGAATTGAAAAAAGATAAGAGATTTAATTTTGAATTTAAAGCTATAAGTTTAAATCCTGGTTTTAGAGAAGAAGATTTAGAACATTTTAAATTTAATTTGAAAGAATTAAATATAGATTGCGAAATAATAGACACTAACATTTGGAAGATAGCAAATGAAATGGCTAATGAATATCCATGTTTTCTATGTGCTAAAATGAGGAGAGGTATACTTTATAAAAATATTGAAAAAATGGGATATAACAAACTTGCTCTGGGTCATCATTTTGATGATGTGATTGAGACAACTCTTATAAATTTATTTTATGGTGGTACTTTAAAAACTATGTTACCAAAAATGCCATCTACTTCAGGTAACTTAACTCTAATTAGACCTATGGTAAATGTACAAGAAGAAGATATAATTAAATTTACTAAAAAAAATGGTATAAGAGCAATGAATTGTGGTTGTGTAATAGAAGCAGGAAAAACTTCAAGTAAGAGAAAAGAAATTAAGGATATGCTAGAGAATCTAGAAAAAAATAATCCTGGACTAAAACAAAAAGTATTTAAATCTATGGAAAATATAAATCTTGATTATGTATATGGTTATAAGACTAAAACTGAAAAATTTCATATTAGAGAAAATAACAAAAAATAACATGCACTAAAAAAGTACATGTTATTTTTTATAATTTAATATATCTCATTCTCATAGCATTTAATACTGCAATTATAGTAACTCCAACATCTGCAAATACAGCAACCCACATAGACATAAAGTTAAATATTCCAAAAAATATTACTATTAATTTAATTAAAATTATAAATATAAGATTTTGTAACACTATCATTTTCATTTTATTTGAAATACTTTTTAAAGTAGAAATTTTTATCAGACTATCTGTATTTAGAACTATATCTGCTGTATTAATTGTAATATCTTGCCCTATATTCCCCATTGCAACCCCAACATCAGAAGCTGCTATTACAGGAGCATCATTAATTCCATCTCCAACAAACAAAATCTTTTTATTTTCTTTTTCTTTAATTAAAATATCTAACTTATCCTCTGGTAAAAGATTTGAATATACTCTATCTAATCCTAATACATCGCTTACTTCTTTAGCTGAATTTTCATTATCACCTGTTAACATTACTATATCTCTAATTCCATTTTCTCTTAATAAATTTATAGCTTCTTTAGTATCTTCTTTAATTCTATCCTTTATTACAAAAAGTGCAACAAATATATTATCAATAGCAACATATACTAAAGTTGAATTCTTTTCATCCAAGAAATATGTATTAGGTATAATAATATTATTTCTTTCTAACAATTGTTTTTTCCCTATAACTATTTTTCTATCTTCAAAGAGTACTTCTATCCCTAATCCAGGCATATCCTTACTCTCTATAATAACTTTATTTTTAGCAAAAACATTCCTTAAGCAATCTTCTTCATGATTATGTATTTCACAATCACATTTATTTTCATTATCTATTTTTTTTATATGATTTAAGCATTCATCACCATAATGATGTCCTATAGGATCATGATTTAGTATCCTTAAATTAGATTTATCATAATGTTCTGTATAATCATGACAACACCCACAATGTTCACATAGACTAATATATTCATAAAATTTTTCTGTATTGTCTATATTATCTATCAGATTATATTTTTTATTTATAAAATTTATTATCGACTTTGCTATGGGATGATTAGAATTTTCCTCAGCTTTATATATATATTCATATACTTCTTTTATATCTAGGTCTATGTTCCCTAAATCTTCAAATATAGAATTCACTTTAAATTTACCTTCTGTAATTGTCCCAGTTTTATCTAAAAAAACACTATCAACTTTATCAATATTATCAAATATATCTGCACCTTTTATTAATATCCCCTCTTTTGCCGCTCTTCCTATACCTGAAAAAAAAGTTAATGGTATTGAAAGTACTAAAGCACATGGGCAAGATATTACTAATAACACTATTCCACTGTATAATGAATCCATTATAGTAATGTTTCTAAAAAATAGTGGTGGTATAAATATAATAAAAATAGCTAAAGTAAATATAATTGGTGTATAATATCTTGAAAATTTTGTTACAAATTTTTCCATTTTTGATTTATGATGGCCTGAATTTTCTATCATTTCAATTATTTTATATATACTACTTTCATCATAAGTTCTATTAACTTCTATAGCTAAAGAATTAAATAAATTTATCATACCTGCAAATACTTCATCACCTTTTTCAAAATACCTTGGTAGTGACTCCCCAGTAATCATAGAAGTGTCAAGTTCTGAACTACCAACAAAAATTTTACCATCTAAAAGTATTTGTTCCCCTGGTTTAACATAAAAAATATCTCCAACATTAATATCTTCTACATCAATATCTAATATTTTATTATTTTCCTTATTTAATAAATGAACTTTTTTTTCTTTTATATCTATCAAACTTCTAATACCTTTTCTAGACTTTAATACCGAATATTCTTGAAAATATTCTCCTATAGTGTAAAAAAGCATAACACCTGTAGCTTCTTCATATTCTCTTATAAAAATTGCAAGTAATGAAGCAACAGTCATAAGTACCTTTTCATTGAAAAAATCTCCATTCATTATTGATTTAACAGCATCCTTTATTATTGGATAAGCGACTAAAGCATAAGAAAATAAGTAAAATGGGATAAAATATATATATAAATCTGTATCATATTTTAAATATCTATAAAAAAATTTATCTACAATAAGTGCTAAAACAAATAATGCTAAAGAAACAAACATTAATAATTTTTGATCTTTAAAATTATCCAGTTCTTCTTTAAATTCCAAATCCGATTTTTTTTCTTCTTTAACTTCAAACGAACTTTCTATTTTTTTTCCATAATTTACTAAGTTTTTTATATTATCTATATCTTCATTAATAAAATTAACAAATAGAGTCTTAGTTGAAAAGTTAATATTTAATTCTTTTACGCTTTCATGTTTTTTTAAATGTTCTTCAAGTTTTGCAGCACAAGCAGCACAATCTATACCACATATCAAATATTTCATACTTTCACCTCATAAATTATTATATCATACTAAAAAAATATAGTCTATATTTTTTTAATACTGAATTATATTTTTAATGAAAAAGTGCTTTTTTTAATAGTTTTATGTGTGTTAATACTGAAAACGAGAAAGGTGACCCTTTCTCGCTTTATATTCCTATAAATACTTCTACAATTCTCTAATTTTTTCTAAGATACCTTTCTTCTTGATTTTGAGCAATAAAAAAAGGTGATTCGGGATTTTAAAAAAAATCCTTGAATCACCTCTTTCTTTTCTGTATAATTAAGTTACCACACCAAATTACAGAAAGTATTGATAAATATGACTTCTAAAATCAAATTTATCTTCACCAATACTATTTTAACAAATTCTTTAAATTCTATCAAGACATATTTTAATAATCAACATATGATTCATCTTTCTAACTCTATTAATAAATTTCTTGCTTGTGGTGACATTTCTAAAGGTTTCATTACACATAGATGTCATATGTGTAACTTCAAACATAATATGAAACTTACTTGTAAATCTAGATTATGTAATTCTTGTGGATATAATTACTCTATTAAATGGACTAACTCTATTCTTAATCAATTAATTAATATCCCTCATAGACATGTCCTTTTTACCATACCTAAACAATTTAGAAAATTCATAGCTTCTGATAGACATATT
>NZ_LOHX01000064.1 GCF_001559775.1 Streptobacillus felis
CTTAATTTGAATCAATTTTAACATTAATTTCATTATATTTTTTGTAGTTTTCTTTTAAAGTATATTTAACAGAGTTAACAAAATTTAAAATAGATTCATTATTTAGTTTGATGAAATAATAGTTTAGTTTTATAATTAAAACATTCTTTCCATACATTTTTAGAGAATATGCTGCCAAAAATTTATAATTCTCATTTAATTTATAAAAACTTGAAATTTTAATTAATGCATTAACAATAAACACCTTAATAAACTATATTTAAATATGTTCCACTTTCATATTGTTTGCATCATTTAATTTTTT
>NZ_LOHX01000065.1 GCF_001559775.1 Streptobacillus felis
TGCCATAGAATACTTCTCCATTTTATTTTTATTATAGCAGATAAATTTTAATTAAGCATCATGTTGTATTGAATTTACTGAAAAAGTTGTGTATAATCTACTGAAAAAGGTGTTACAATTTACTGAAAAAGATGTTGTAAGTTACTGAAAAAGTGGTTGTTAAACCCACACGAAGCTAGTATGAAACAATGTTTCCAAGGACCTAAAAGAAATATAAAAGATACATAAAAGAAGGGTATAA
>NZ_LOHX01000066.1 GCF_001559775.1 Streptobacillus felis
TTCAATGAAGTTATTTGCAGGTTTTCTAGAAATATTTTTTGAAACTTCTAACATTAATTTTACTTCTTTTCTTCTATTTTCATCTTTTTCTTCTAATATTAATTTATCTATCAAATCAACATATCTGTCAATATGAGATATTGATGCTTTAAAAGTAATTAATGAAGCTTTTCAAAAGTCATTATCTGGCTTTTCTTCAAGTTTTCTTTCTACTTCAGATCTTAACTTTTCAAACCCATT
>NZ_LOHX01000067.1 GCF_001559775.1 Streptobacillus felis
TAATGAAAGAATAGAAGAAATATAGAATAAGAATATAAAAGCAAAGTATTCAAAATATACTGATGAATTCTGAGAAGTTAGTAATTGAAACATTTGGTTAAAAGATATTGTAGATGATTAAGCCATAGATACAAGTTTTACAATACTTAGTGGAAATAATAGTAGTATTACTACAAAAGAAGACTTAAATAATAAAGATGGA
>NZ_LOHX01000068.1 GCF_001559775.1 Streptobacillus felis
ACTTTTTTTATTCCATATTCATTTTCACAAATTAAATACTCGATTCCTGAATATGGAAATTCACATATACACGTAAACTAATCTAAACTGTCCTTTACATCTAATTCAAATTCATCTCCAATAGTATACATTTCAACTCCTCCTATTTATGATATTTGATATTATTTTCTATACATATTACTCTATAAACTTATTCTATTAATATTAATCTCATTAATTAATGTGTGACATGTCATCTTTGAAAAGCTTAGCTTACATTCCGAAATATTTCTAACATCCTCATTACATCCATTAGAACCACCTATTATACAATTTATAGTACTATATTCTACTTTTTAGTCACCTATCTTTTTTGCTAATTTTTCACTAGACATGTTTTCACCTTT
>NZ_LOHX01000069.1 GCF_001559775.1 Streptobacillus felis
TTCAAGTTAAACTATATTATTTAAAATTAATGTGTATGTTTCAAGGGGGGCAACCATCACATTTAGTAATTAAATTTTTTAAAAAAAAATGTAATATATATTTGTAAAATAAAAGAAAATAAAAAAATTAGCTCCGAACCTAATTTTTTTTTTTATATTTTTTATGAATTAATTAAGGTTCCACTTTTCCAATAAAGGAGGGGAAATTGGGTCCTTTTGGTATAAAAACTTTATTTTTTATTTTTATTTTTATTGTTATTAACTCAATTAACATTTTAACAAAAAATCATTTTAATTTTTTAAAAATTTTTG
>NZ_LOHX01000070.1 GCF_001559775.1 Streptobacillus felis
TCCAAAAACAGCTCCGAGTAAAGAACCTGTAAATATAGATAAAATTAAAGTAATAGAAAATTTATATGACTGCAATATACTTTTTTTCTCCCTTTATCCTCTAAAATATATTTATTTATTTTGTATTATAATTTTTTTATTATTCTCTTTCAACTATTAATTTTTCATTATTGTATTCTTCTACAAGTTTATGTATAATTATAGTCTCTCATGCTAAATAGATAACTAAAATAGATAATACAAATATTAT
>NZ_LOHX01000071.1 GCF_001559775.1 Streptobacillus felis
TACTTTTACATTAAAAGTTCCAATATTAAACATAGGTTCTATAGCTATAACTAAACTATTTTCTATATTAAGTCCAGTACCTGGCTTACCATAGATTAACACAAATGGTTATTCATACATAGAAAAACATACTCAATATCCAGAAAAATCTCTGACATCCGAGAACACATATTATTCTACATAATGATCGATAGCGAAACCTCTATCTCCTATTTTATTTCCT
>NZ_LOHX01000072.1 GCF_001559775.1 Streptobacillus felis
ATTACACTTAATCCTGTTAAAAGAGAATTTTTAGCAGGGGTTGTATAATATAGTCCAAAAGTTTGTGTTAAATATGCAAGAACTAATACAGTTCCTAAAATTGTACCTGCAATAAAAGAACTTTTATCTACTTTTATTTTTCTAAACTTTAACATTAAGTATAGTAAAATTGTTAATATTAAAAATATTATAAACATAATATTATATGTTGGCATTCCATTATCTACAACTACCTTAGTAGCTATAAGTCCAGTACCCAAGATTATATCTACTACAAACGGTATTGATTCAGATTTCAATTTATTTATAAACGTATTCAAACAGTTTCAACGCACTTCAAACCTCAAATTACTAATTCCTTAGGTACTACTATAGTTTTAACACATTCTTTTCCTTCA
>NZ_LOHX01000073.1 GCF_001559775.1 Streptobacillus felis
ACTAATTATACCATAAAACAGTGATTTTATCAATGTTTATGCGTGTTTTTAGTTCAAAAAAAGCCAGCTTTATTTCTGGCTTTTTTTGTTTATTTAGACTGTTTATTTCGGAACAGCCCCTTTTTTTTTAAAGTTCTATTTCGTTATCTTCTACTACTGTTTCTTCATTATTTTTTTTGTTTTCTTCAGTTATTGCTTTAGGTTTTTTAAATTCATAAACAGAAATAGCTAATGAAGCTAAAGTTCCAGCAAATAAAATTATCCATCCCCATGAATAAGAGTAGTTAACATTTAATAATTTAACTGTAAGATTTTGATTAAAAATTTGTCTAACTTGCATTCTAAATATTACAGAAATAAGTACAACTAAAATAGTATTTGCTGTTGTAAAAACTAAAGATAATTTTTGTTGTAAGAAATCTGATAAATAAAATACATATAAAGATAATGTAATTATAACAAAAGCTGCTATTGTTGGTTTAATTCCTAAGTTTACTAGTCCTAAAGTGATAGTTTTAGCTTCAAAACCTGATGGACTCACAGTAACTTTTAATAGTGGTAATAAAGCTCCAAATGCAGTAGTAATTCCTAAAATTTTCTTGATATTTTTCATAATACTCCTTTCAAATTATAAAAATGATACATTAGAATCTAAAATATATACCATATCTTTTCTTTCAACAATGATTTTTATTTTATCTCTAACATCCTTATTATTTAATATTTTTTCAAATAATCTCTTAGCCGGGTTAATAGCAAATGGGTTTCCTACCATTTCAAACATACCATAATCTCCTGTAGTATCACCATAAGCATATGATTTTTCTAAATCAAGATTATATTTTTTTTCAAAAGATTTTATTGCATTAATCTTACTTTGACTATCCCACATAGGAATATTGTTGCCACTATATCTATTATTTTCATCCAATAGATATTCGGTAGCAATGTAATCAGTTGCATTTAATTTTTTAGCCATTTTGTCAACTAGAAATGATGGAGATCCAGAAATTATAATTACTAAATGACCTTTTTCTAAATGTTCTTTAATCTTGTTTCTAGAATAAGTATAAATTTTTTGTGCTCTATTTTCTATTACCCTTTGCGCAACATAATCAATATCTATTTGATCTATTTGTTTAATACATTTTACATAAATTTCTACTAGTTCATCTAGGTAATCATCATAACTTCCTTTTCTTTCTTCCCATAGTTTAAATTTATTTTTTATATCACCAACAAAACTAGATTTGTCTATAAACTCAAATTTTATTAGCATTTTAAAATGTTCTATTAATAGTGAATTTCTAAAAATAGTACCATCAACATCAAAAAATGCAGCTATATTTTTCATGAATATCACCTTTATTTATTTTTTAAAAGTATAACATATGTTTATACTAAAAGCAAATTTTATGTAAAACAAAAATTGAAATAATTACTAAATTATAGTATAATTTATATATGAGGTGAGAATAGTGAAAATTAGAGTTCATGAGGACATGAATATAGATGAAGTAGTAGAAAAATATCCTATAGTTGCGCACATATTAATGCGTTATGGACTAGGTTGTTCAGGTTGTGTTATTTCTACTGCAGAAACTATAGGTGAAGGTATAGAATTACATGGTTTAGATGCTGATATTATTCTTGAAGAAATCAATATGATTTTAGAAATGGAAGAAGAAGAAAATAAGGGAAATTAAAAATATGATTACAACAGGTGAAATAATTACAAAATATTTAAATGAAAAGAATATTAATCAATATTTTCTTGCAAGAGCGATTGAGGTTACTCCACAGTATGTAAATGGTATAGTTAGAAATAAAAGAAGTATTTCTGAAAATGTTCTTAACAAGATAGCTAAATTTTTAAGGATTACAAGTAATGATATTGAATTAATAAAAAAATATGAAATATTTAAAAAGACTGGATTAATAAAAAATAATAGTTTGGAAATTAAAATTAAAGGATTATATACTGAAAATGGATATATACATGAAATAAAAGAAGGTATAATATCACTAGATAATTTAGGTGAAAAATATTTGAATACATTTATAGTTGAAGTTTTATCATATAATTTAAAAAATTTTTCTTATGGAGATATGTTAATAATTAAAGAAATAAATGAAAATTTTTTAAATCAATATAACAAATATCTTTTAATTAATATAGATGATGTGATAGATTTTTGCAAAATAGAAAAAATAGATGAAAAATTTTTGGTAACATATTTAGATAAAAATAAGTCAAAAAAAATTTTTAAAAACAATAAAAAAATAAATATTATCGGAACTATAATTGGGAAATATAGTTTATGGAAGGATGAATATGAGTAGAAAGTATTTTGGTACAGACGGTATTAGAGGAGAAGCAAACAAGGATTTAAGTATAGATTTGGTAACTAATTTAGGACTGGCATTAGGTTATTACCTTAGAAAAGGTAAGGATGAAAATGAAAAAACTAAAGTAATATTAGGAACTGATACTAGAATTTCTGGATATATGATAAGATCAGCTCTTTCAGCAGGATTAACTGCAATGGGTGTAAATGTTGATTTTGTAGGAGTATTACCTACTCCAGGAGTAAGTTTTTTAACAAGAACATTGAATACGGATGCTGGTATTATGATTTCTGCATCACATAATCCTATTAAAGATAATGGAATAAAAATATTTTCACATACTGGATTTAAATTAAATGATGAAGATGAACTAGAGATTGAAGCATTAATGGATAATAGAGAAGAATTGATGAAAAATTTAGTCTATGGTGAAAAACTAGGTAGATTCATATTTGTTGAAGATTACTTAAGAATGTATAGAAAATTTTTACAAACTACAGTTAAAAGAAATTTTAAGGGATATAAAGTTGTAATAGATACTGCAAATGGTGCAGCATATAGGGTAGCAGCAAAAGTATTACAAAATTTAGGAGCAGAAGTTCAGGTAATTAACAATATTCCTACAGGGAAAAATATTAATGTTGAATGTGGATCAACACATCCTGAAAAATTATGCGAAGCTGTAAAACTTTTTAACGCTAATATTGGAATAGCTTATGATGGAGATGCAGATAGATTAATAGTTGTAGATGAAGAAGGAGAAATATTAGATGGTGATATTATAGTTTCTATTCTTGCTTTAAATCTACAAAGAAAAGATATGTTAAATTCAAATAAAGTGGTTATGACAGTTCTATCTAATATGGGTGTTGAAAAATATTTAGAAGAACACGGAATTAGAATGATAAGAGCAAATGTTGGCGATAGATATGTTTTAGAAAAAATGAGAGAACTAGGTTTAAACTTAGGTGGAGAACAATCTGGTCACGTAATAATGTTAGATCATAATACTACAGGTGATGGAGTATTAAGTAGTATACAATTAATGCAAGCATTTATAGAATCGGGGAGAAAATTAAGTGAATTAAAAAAAGAGATAAAATTATGGCCACAATCAATGATTAATGTTCAAGTTTCTAAAGAGAAGAAAAAAGATTGGGATAAGAACACTAATCTAATGAATTTTATAAATGAAAAAGAAGAAGAAATCTTAGGAGAAGGAAGAATATTAGTTAGACCATCTGGTACAGAAAGTCTTGTAAGAGTAATGGTTGAGGCAAAATCTAAAGAAACAATGGAAAAAATATTACATGAAGTAGTAGAAAAAGTAAAGGTAGAATTAACATGACACATAAAAAATTTGCGCATATATACGATGAATTTATGAATTTTGTGGATTATAAATCTTGGTATAAATTTTTAAAATCTTTTTTTAAGAATAAAAAATTAAAAGTTCTTGATTTAGGATGTGGAACTGGAACTCTTGCATCAATGTTTTCAAAAGATGGGCACAGTGTTACGGCAGTAGATATTTCAGATGATATGATAGAAATAGCTAAAAATAAATATTCTGAATTAGATATAGAATTTTTAAAAGGTGATATTACAAAAGATACATTTGGTGAAGAATATGATTTAATAATGTGTAATTTTGATACAGTAAATTATTTTGAAAATTTAAAAGAATTCCAATTTTTTCTAAAAAATGCACATAAATCATTAAAAAAAGATGGATTTTTTATATTTGATATAGTTGAAGAAGGAATATTTGAAGAAATATTCTTAAATGATTTGTTTATTGATGAAACTGATAAATATTTATGTATAATGAGACATGAAAAATATAAAAAGTTTAAACATTTAGTTGAAATGACTATATTTGTAAAAGAAAATGAAAATTTATATAGAAAATATACAGAAACTCATAAAAAAATAATTTACGATACTGAATTAATATTAGATAATCTTAAAAATGAAGGATTTATACTTTATGATACAGCAAGAAATTCAGAATACGGAGAATCAAGATTATTTTTAGTATGTAAAAAGTAGGGATTATTATGAAAAATATTGAAGAAATGAAAGAATTTGAATTTAGTGAACTATTATCAAATACTAAATTTAATGATACAAATAATGAAAAGTTGAATAAGGGTATAGATGAAGATGGAGATGAAATTAGAGAAGAATTTATAGAAACAGAAAATGTTCAAAATACTTCTAAATTAAGAAAATATATATCATTTGCAACTGGTTTTGCTTACACTATACTAGCCCCTATTATATTACTTCTTAGTATATATTTTATACTGGAAAATATGTTAGGATTTGAAAGAAAAGAGTTTGTAATAATAATATTAATATTACTTGGAATATTAACTGGTTATTGGACTTTATACAAAGATATTAAGAAGCTTACAGATAAGAAGGAGAATAAAAATGGAAGTGAAAATAAAAAAATTAAATGATAATGCTATTATTCCGACATATGGTACTGAATTTTCAGCAGGAGCAGATTTATATGCTTGTATTGAGGAAAATATATTAATTAAATCAGGTGAAACAGTTATGATAAAAACAGGAATATCACTTGAAATACCTACAGGTTTAGTCGGACTTGTTTATGCACGTAGTGGATTAGCGTTTAAAAAGGGAATAGCGCCTTCAAATAAAGTTGGAGTTATTGATAGTGATTATCGTGGAGAAATAATGGTTGCACTACATAATCATAGTAAGGAAGACTATGTGATCGAAAAATTTGAAAGAATAGCACAATTAGTTATTGCACCATATATTAAGGCTAATTTTATAGAAACTGATACATTAAATGATACTGTAAGAGATCAAGGTGGATTTGGTAGTACAGGTAAAAAATAATAAACTATACTTAGGTATAGTTTTTTGTATATGTAAGGAGTTATATTGTGGAAAAATATGTAGTAGATATTGCTAATATGAAAATAACTCAAGTTAAAGGTTTACAGTCTGTAACCTTAGATTCAGTATTGATATCAGATTTTGTTAATATTAATAGAAAAACTAAAAAAATATTAGATATTGGTTCTGGATTTGGTATTATTTCTATGCTAATAAATAAAAGAACACAAGCAGAAATTGTTGGTGTTGAAATTAATAAAAAAGCATATGAAATATCACTTGAAAATTTGATAAATAATAATATAGACAAAGTTGAATTTATTAATAAGGATATTTTGAAATATAGAGAATTTTTAGAAGAACAGTCTTTTGATATAATTGTTTCTAATCCACCATATTTTAATCATAAGGATGAAAATCAATTAAAAAAAGAAATAGACTTAGTGAATGCAAGGGTAGAAAAAACATTAAGTATAAAAGATATCATTAATCTTTCAATTTATTTATTAAAAAATAAAGGTAGTTTGTATCTTATTTTTAGGACAGAGAGATTGATTGAAATAATAGGGTATTTAAAAGATACATGTCTAGAAATAAAAAAATTAAAACCTGTATATACAAAAATTGGTGATAATAAAGCATTAATAAGTATGGTAGAAATAGTTAAAAGTGCTAAAAGTGGTTTTGTATTAGAAAATCCAATATATATATATGGAAATGATGGTGAAAAAAGTGAATATATTAAAAAATTATATAGATAAATTCCCAAAACACATTGGAATCATTATGGATGGTAATGGTAGATGGGCAGAAAAAAGAAATTTAATGAGAACAGAAGGTCATAAAGTTGGGGCTAAAAAACTAGAAGAAGTTATAGAATATATTTTAGAATTAAATATAAAGTATCTTACAGTTTATGCCTTCTCAACAGAAAATTGGAAAAGACCTAAATTAGAAGTAAATACTTTAATGAAATTATTTGAAAAATATTTGATAGATAATGAAGAAAAATTTATGAAACAAAATATAAGAGTATGTATTACTGGTAGCAGAAATAATTTATCTGATAAATTAATAAAAAAGATTGAATATATAGAAAATATAACAAAAAATAATGCTAAATTAGTTTTAAGTATTGCATTTAATTACGGTGGAAGACTTGAAATAGTAGATTCAGTAAAAAAAATAATAGATAAGAAATTAGAAATTACTGAAGAAAATATTTCTAAAAATTTATATAATAGTTTTATACCTAATGTTGATTTAATAATTAGAACAGGAAATGAATTTAGAATAAGTAACTTTTTATTGTGGCAAATGGCATATTCAGAAATTTATTTTAGTAAATTAATGTGGCCAGATTTCACAAAAGATGAATTACATAATTCTATACTTTCTTTTATAAAAATAGATAGAAGATTTGGAGGCATAAAATGTTAAGTAGATTGTTAGTAATAATTTTAGCGGTACCGCTATTGATATATATTTTACTTTCTGGTGAAGTAACCTTTCTTATATTTAATATGGTAGTTATATTAATTGCTTTACATGAATTTTATACTATATTGAAAAATAAAGGTAATATAGTCTATTATAAAACAGGGCTTTTATTAGGTATTTTCTTACCAATTTTTATTTATTATAGAGAAGACATTAGTTTTTTCTTTAGATATTTAAAGTTAATGAATAAAGACAATATAACTTTTGATGTTGGTGGTTTTATTGTATTTTCAACATTAATTATAGCAACAATGCAAATACTTTCTTCTAAAATAAAAAATTCAACTAATGAATTAATGTTGACTTTATTTGGGATTATATATATACCTTTATTTAGCTCATATATGATATCTATAAGAGAAGGATTACATAACGGAAGAATACTTTTATTATATACATTTTTTAGTATTTGGGCTGCAGATACATTTGCATATATAGTTGGAATGTTAATAGGTGGTAAAATATTTAAAAAGAAACTTTCAGAAAAAATAAGTCCTAAAAAATCAATAGAAGGTTTTTTTGGTGGTATATTGGGAGTTTTCATTATAAGTTTGTTTTTTGAAAATATTTATAATTTTTTAGTAAATTTATTATCATACTTTAAAATATTAACTTATGTTGAAAAAATTGACACTATAATAATTTCTCAAAATATTGTTAAATTATTCATACTTTCTATTTTAATTGCTATTTTTTCGGTTCTTGGAGATTTATTTGAATCAAAATTCAAAAGGGAATTTGGAGTTAAAGATAGTGGTACGATATTAATGGGACATGGAGGGTTTTTAGATAGATTTGATAGTGCATTATTTGTACTACCTATAGTTTATTATTTTGTAAAATACTTTATATAGGAGGAAATGTATATTAGGCTATTTTAGTTTATTATACAAAAAGTTATGAATGAAAATTATATTGTTGAACTGTATTTTAAAGATAATATTGGATTAAATGATATAAGATATCAAGATATTGATAAATTTATATCTGAAAATTGTAGAATTTTAAAAAGGGACTATATTTTTAATGAGAATATTTCATTAGAACATTATAATCCATTTAAACTATATTCATATATTAGATATGAAGTGGAGTATTTTGATAAATATCTTAGTTCACAAATAGAATTATTTGAAGAAATTAAAATGATAAAGTATAAAAGTAAATTAAATAACCAAGAATCTAATAATATTAATGTATCAATTGATCAAATAACTCATATTATTGAAAAAATTGATGATATGTACTATATTAGAAAGAATTTGAATAAATTTACTAAATATATAGATAATAACACAAAAAGAAATGAATTTTTAAAAGAATTAAAACAACTTTCAACTTTAAAGTATGATTTAAAACGTGAAACATTTTCTTTGAGAATAATTGATATAAAGAAAGAATTATTTAATATAGAGAAAACTATTAAAGAATATATTTCTTTATTAGGTTTAAATGTTAAATTCATAATTAACTATAATGATATAAAAATTGATAAAACTTTATTTTATAAAATAAAAGAAACTCTTATAGATGTACTTCATAATTCAGTTTTATCTTTTTTTGAATCTAAAAAGTTAAATATAAATGATGAAATAAGTTTTTTATTAGAATTAATTGTTAAACAGGAAAAATATAATCTAATTATTGAAATAAATGAGAAAGGTAATAATGTTGATATTAATAAGATATATAATAATGCTTTAAAAGCTAAAATTTTAAATGTTAATGAAACTTATACTGAAAAAGATATACTGTTAACAATGTTAAATAAGAATTACATTAATGCATTAGATGATCTAGAGGAAAAAGAAAAAATAATGAATTTCATAAAACTAAATAATATTATAGGTGAATTAAATGGTAAAATTTCTATAGATACTCAAGAGAAGGTAATAAGCTATTTGATTAACATACCATTTAAGATTTTATTTATTTATGGATTAGTATTTACAGAACAAAATAAAACTTATGTTATTAATACTGAATATATAGTAGATACATTTGAATTTAATAAAGAAAATATTAGTAATTTAAATGGATATAATTATTATAAATACAAGGGTAATAATATTGAATATATTAAATTACCTATTGATGTTGATGAAGAATCAAGAATAGGTTTATTAGTAAAGACTAATAATAAATTTACTATTATAGATGTAAATAAAAAACATTATTTTGAAGATTTATTCTTTAATAAAAATATTGATTCAAAAATATACATGGGAGAAGTATTGTTAAAATCTGTAAAAAAAGCAAAAATATTAAATATAGAAAGTATAATTAATATGTTGAAAGGTTAATATGGAAATTAAATATATTAAGGAAAGTTTAGAAAAAATAAATCATATTGAAAAAATATTATTACAAATTCAAACACCAAGAGAGGAAGAGTTTGTTTATTTGACAAAAATAATAAATGAAATAGAAAATAACATTTATTACTTAGGAAATACTGAAGATGTTTTTATAATATCAACTTTAAAAAAAGTAATATTATATATAGAAAGATATCCTTACCAATTTTTTGTTTTTAAATATTTAATATTTGAAACATTATTAAATTTTGAAATGTTGTATAATTCATATTTAAATAATGATGTTAAAAAAATAAATGAATTAAGAGAAAAAATTAATCTTAATATAGAAAAAATGAAAAATGAATTTGAGTTTATAAACAAAAATAAGGATTATTACTATATCAATTTTACTTTGGATAAATCTGTACCTTATTTTTATCTTTCTAGAAGAAATATTCTTTCTAGATTAAGAGAATTTGGTAAAGCATATAACTATATTCCTTTATCTTTAGATGATGATAGATATTCGTATTTTATTTTAGATTTTAAGATTGAGAATAATATAGATGTATTTTCTTTACTTGAAGAGATTAAAAAAGATGATGAAGGTATACTTAAATTGAATTTTCATAAATTAGAGAATGATAAAAATATATATAATATTAAACTTTTCCTAGATGAATTAGATGAAAAATCTTTAAAAGAGATATCTGAAATATTTAAAAAAGAAATATTACTTGATATTATACCTTATGAAAATATGTACGATGTATATGTATATGCTAAGAATCAATTGGAAATATTAAATATAATTAAGAGAATTAACAATGATAAAATTTATTTTGTATTATCAAAAAATATTAATAATAGGGAAACAAAAGGTATTGCAATTAATGGTATAAATGTAGAAAATGTTGATAAAATTAGAAAAATAATATCAATTACAATTTTAGATAAAAAAATAGTTGATATTATTTACAATAAAAAAGTTGATTTTATAGGTAAACAATTTTTAGAATATTTAAAAGAAAATTATAATATAGAAAACGGAATATACACAGTTTAAAGCTGTGTATTAAATTGTATTTTAGGCATCTTTATGATATAATAATATAAAAAAAGAGGTATATAATGAGAAATAATAATAGAAAAAATAATGAATTAAGAGAAATTAAAATAACTAAAAATTACATTAGTTATCCTGAAGGTTCTGTATTGATAGAATTTGGAAATACTAAAGTAATATGTAATGTAACTGTAGAAGAAAAAGTCCCACCATTTCTTAAAAATTTAGGTCAAGGTTGGGTAACTGCTGAATATTCTATGTTACCTCGTGCTACAAATACAAGAAATAAAAGAGAAGCTAGTCAAGGTAAATTAAGCGGTAGAACTATGGAGATACAAAGATTAATTGGTAGATCTCTTAGGGCGGCATTAGATATGAAAAAATTAGGAGAAAGAACTATTATTGTAGACTGTGATGTAATTCAAGCTGATGGAGGTACTAGAACAGCATCAATTACTGGTGGATATCTAGCTATGGAATTAGCTATTAATAAATTAATGACATCAGGCTTAATTACAGAAAATCCTATTAAAGCAAAAGTTGCAGCAATTAGTGTTGGTAAAGTATCAAACGAACTATTATTAGATTTAGAGTACTCTGAAGATTCTAAAGCTGAAGTAGATATGAATATTGTTATGAATAGTAAAGGAGAATACATTGAAGTTCAAGGAACTGGTGAAGATTCTACATTTACTAAAGAAGAATTTGATAAATTTCTTGAATTATCAAATTTAGGTTTTGAAAAATTATTTAATTTATAGGAGAAAAATGGAGAAGATAGATATTCTAGACTTATCTCTAGAAGAATTAGAAAAAGAATTTTTAAATTTGGGTTTAAAAAAGTTTAATGCTTTACAGGTTTATCAATGGTTACATAAAAAATTAGTGTTTGATTTTGATGAATTTACAAATATATCTAAAGAAACTAGAGAAATTTTGAAGTCAAAATTTGAAATAGGAACTTTGAAATATGTTACTCATCAAGTATCCAAAGATAAAAAAACTGTAAAATTTCTTTTTTCATTACCCGGGAAAAGATTAATAGAATCTGTTTTACTTAAATACAAAAATCGTTATAGTATTTGTGTATCATCTCAAGTTGGTTGTCCATTAAAATGTGATTTTTGTGCAACAGGAATGATGAAGTTTGAAAAAAACTTAAAAGCATCTGAAATATTAATGCAATTTTATTATTTACAAAACTATCTTAAAGAAAAAAATGATAAAATTTCAAATGTTGTATATATGGGAATGGGAGAACCATTTTTAAATTATGATGCTGTTAATAAATCAATAAATATGTTGAATTCTAAAGAGGGACAGGATTTTTCAAAAAGAAATTTTACAATATCAACTTCAGGATTAATTAAAGAAATAGATAAATTTAGTGAAGATCAAAAACAAGTTGGATTAGCAATATCTTTGCATAGCGTGATAGATGAAAAAAGAAGTGAATTAATGCCTATAAATAAAATTAATCCACTCGAAAAACTAAAGGAATCATTATTAAATTATCAGAAAAAAACTAAGAACAGAATAACATTTGAATATATTTTAATTGATGATTTTAATTGTGAAAAAAATGATGGAGTAGAATTGGTTAAGTTTATGAAATCATTTAATCATTTAGTTAATTTGATTCCTTATAATAAAGTTGTTGGTAAACCATATAAAACACCATCAATACAAAAACAAAAAAATTTCTATAATTACTTACTTTCACATAAATTAAATGTTACTCTTAGAGAAACTAAGGGTGATGATATTCAAGCAGCATGTGGACAATTGAAAGTAAAGAAAGAGGAGATTAAAGATGAAGAAACTAATTAAGTATTTAGCTATGTTAATAGCAAGTTTATTTATATTAGGTTTTTTAGGTGTATCTTATGTTGTATATGAAGTAAACAAAAGTTATCCGCCTGAATTAATAGAAAATTATAAACCGTTAATACCTTCAACTATTTATGATATAAATGGTAACCAAATTGATTTAATAACAATAGAAAGAAGAGATCCTATAAGTATTAATGAAATACCTAAGATGGTTCAAGATGCCTTTATTTCTGTTGAAGATAAAAGATTTAGAGAACATAATGGTCTAGACTATATTAGACTTA
This sequence comes from Streptobacillus felis, assembly GCF_001559775.1. Taxonomy (NCBI): domain Bacteria; kingdom Fusobacteriati; phylum Fusobacteriota; class Fusobacteriia; order Fusobacteriales; family Leptotrichiaceae; genus Streptobacillus; species Streptobacillus felis. The sequence continues at coordinate 12,210 of NZ_LOHX01000073.1, forward strand.
CAAAAGCATTAATACTAAATGTTACAAAAACAGGGCGTGAAGGTGGTTCTACTATTACACAACAATTAATAAAAACTATCTTTTTAACACCCGATAGATCATTAAAAAGAAAAATTGTTGAAGCTGTATTAGCAACAAGAATGGAAAGAAAATATACTAAAGATGAAATTTTAGAGCTATACTTAAATACTATCAATTTTGGTAGAAGTTCATATGGTATTAAAAACGCAGCCAAAAATTACTTTGGTAAGTTACCATCTGAATTAACTGTAGGTGAAGCTGCAATATTAGCTTCTATGCCTAAATCACCTGCTAAATATTCAAAAATAGAAAATGCATTAGAAAGACAAAAAATTGTATTAAATTTAATGTATAAAAATGGTGCTATTACTAAAGAAGAATATGAAAAAGCGAAAGAAGAAAAAATAGTATTTGTAGATTTAGATAATAAAAATTTATCTGATGATGAAAAAATATCTAAATCTAATATATCGCCTGAATTTACAACTACAGTAATTAATGAAGTAAAGAAAATATTACAAATAAATACTGAAGAAGATGAAAAATTATTATTTAATGGTTATAAGATATATGCTACAGTAGATATTAATATGCAAAAAGCAGCATATAAAGCTTTTGCAAGTAACAGTAATTTAAGAAATAGGAAAGATTTAGAAGCAGCATTAATTTCTATAGATCCTTCAAATGGATTTGTTAAAGCAATGGTTGGAGGTAAAAAATATCAAAAAGGTGATTTTAATAGAGCAATAAATGCTAAAAGACAACCTGGGTCATCATTTAAACCTTTTATTTATCTAGCTACATTCTTAGATAATTATACTATGGCAACTACTTTAGAAGATTCACCAAGTACATTTGGTAAATGGTCACCTAAGAACTATGACTGGAAATTTAGAAATAATCTTACAACTTTAAAAGCATTAGAATTATCGGACAACGTTGTTGCTGTTAAAGCTTTAGATTTAGTTGGGATAAAAAAATTCAATGAACTTTGGGAATCTTTTGGATTTACTAAAGAAAATATACCACAAGATTTAACTACTGCATTAGGATCTATAACACTTTCACCTATTGATATGGCTAAAGCTTATTCAATTATTGCTAATGGTGGAAGTAAGGTTGAACCACAATTTATTTATAAAATAGAGAATAGATTTGGAGATGTTGTATATGAAGCAGATACAACAAGACAGAAAGTATTAGATTCTGAATATGCAGCACTTGTTACTCACATGATGGAATCGGTAGTAAAAAATGGAGGAAGTAAAGGTGCACAACTTTATGCTAAGGGAACTACTGTTCCTGTAGCTGGTAAAACAGGTACAACTAGTGATTATGTTTCTGCATGGTTTACTGGATATACCCCTACATTAGTAACTGTAGTATATGTTGGAAATGATGATAATAAATCTATGGGTCGTGGAATGAGTGGAGCTAGTGCAGCACTTCCTATATGGAAAAATTATATGCAAGCTGTAGTAAACTTAGGAAACTTTGATATAGGTAGATTTGAATTTATAAAAGAAGGATTAAGTTCTGAAAGACTTGTTAAAAGAGTAATAGATTTAAGAACAGGTTTATTAGATACTGATGGTGTAAATTCAAGAGAAGCATTATTTATTTCTGGTACTGAACCTGTAGAATTAGAAAGTGTAATATACGAAGGATATTAATAAAAAGATATGTACTAATAATGGATATTAGTACATATTTTTTATTCTTTACATTTATATAAATGTATGTTAATATATATATACTAACGAGATAGAGGTGCAAGATTCAAGATTAAAATTTATGAGACAGTCAAGTCTATGATTAAATTTGAAAGGGGAAATTGCCGAACTTATGTAATTGACAAATACATAGGTGGGATTACAAATAATATTTGTAATACTGTCATTATTAATTATAATGTTGTGCTATTGGTTAAGTATATTTTATATTATTTTTATATATTTTTATACTTACTGATAGTTTACTATCAGTTTTTTTATTTAGAAAGGGAAAAATATGAAAAAGAAGTTTATTTTATTTATGTTATTAATACTTTCAAGTTTTACATTTAGTGAAGGTAAGCTTAGGGTAGGTATGGAAGCAGGATATGCGCCATTTAATTGGTTTCAAAACGATGAAAGAAATGGAGCAGTAAAGATTAAAAATGGATATGTTGGTGGATATGATGTAGAAATAGCAAAAATTATATCAGAGAAGCTTGATATGGATTTAGAAATAGTACAAAGTGATTGGGATTCGTTATTAGGACCAGCATTAAATTCTGACAAAATAGATGTTGTAATTGCTGGGATGTCACCTACTAAAGAAAGAAGAAAGAATTTGGAATTTACAGATCCATATTATGAATCTGACTTAGTTATTGTTGTTAAAAATGATTCAAAATATTTAAACTCAAAAAGTATACAAAATTTTAGAGATAGCAAATTAACTGCACAATTAAATACATTTCATTATACTGTATTAAGTCAAATAAATGGTATAAAAAAAGAAAGTGCTAGTGAGAATTTTTCAAATATGTTAGTGGCTTTAGAGTCAGGTAAAATAGATGGTTATGTTTCTGAAAAACCAGGTGCAATATCAGCTACAATATCAAATCCAAATATAAGTTTTGTAGAATTTGATAAAGATAAAGGATTTGTATATGATAGGGATGACGTAAACATTGCAATAGCATTAAAAAAAGGTAATTTAGAATTAAGGGATAAGATAAACAGAGTATTAGCTGAAATTTCAAGAGAACAAAGAGAAGAAATAATGAAAAAAGCTATTGAAACTCAACCTAATCAAGATTCAGAATCTTTACCAACAAATTTTTTTGGTTGGATTAAGTTTTTTATAGTTAATTATTGGAAAGATTTTTTATATGGTACTTTTACAACAATTAATTTATCATTAATAGGAACATTTTTTGGATTTATTATTGGACTTATATTATCATTGATTAGAGATGATAGAAATATTAATAATAACTCAATGTTTTCAGTTATATTTCATAAACTATTTAAGTATTTTGTAAGTATATATGTTACGTTTATAAGAGGAACACCTATGATAGTACAAGCAATAATTTTCTATTATGATTTTTCACAAATTACTGGTATTAATATACCGGCATTGACCTCAGCATTAATTATAGTTTCATATAATACTGGTGCCTATATTACTGAAATTGTTAGAGGTGGAATTGATTCTATAGATAAGGGCCAATATGAAGCTGCAGAGGCTCTAGGAATGAGTCATTTTAATATAATGAGAAAAGTAATACTACCTCAAGCAATAAGAAATGTGATGCCATCTGTTGCAAATGAATTTATTATTAATATAAAAGATACTTCAGTATTATTTTCTATAGGGGTTACTGAATTATTTACTACATCAAAATCTATAGTTGGGTCACATGTAAGATATTATGAAGTATTCGTTATAACATGTGCTATATATTTTGTACTTACTTATTCTTTATCTAAATTATTTAGATATTTAGAAAAAAGAATGGATGGAAATAAAGAATACGAGATAGAGGGATAAATATGAGTATAATAAAAGTAGAAGAATTAAAGAAAAATTATGGTAAAAGAAATATATTAAAAGGTGTTAATTTTGAAGTTAATGAAAACCAAGTTATATCAATAATTGGTTCTTCAGGTTCAGGTAAATCAACATTATTGAGATGTTTAAACTTACTTGAACAATATGATGAGGGTAAAATACTTTACCATGGAAAAAATATTAAAGATACAGATATAAAATTAAATGAATATAGAAGTAGAGTAGGGATGGTATTTCAACAATTTAATTTATTTAATAATTTAAATGTATTAGAAAATTGTATGCTAGCACAAATTAATGTTTTGGGTAGAAGTAAGGAAACAGCAATAGATATTTCATTAAAATATTTAGAAAAAGTTGGAATGAATAAATTCGTTAATGCAAGACCTAGTCAACTTTCAGGTGGACAAAAACAAAGGGTTGCTATTGCAAGAGCTTTATCAATGAATCCTGAAGTATTACTATTTGATGAACCAACATCTGCATTAGACCCGGAAATGGTTGGCGAAGTATTAAAAGTAATGAAAGATTTAGCAAAAGAAGGTTTAACTATGATAGTAGTAACTCATGAGATGGATTTTGCAAGAGAAGTTTCTGATAAAGTTATTTTTATGGATAATGGAATAATACTTGAAGAAGGACATCCAGAAGAAATGTTTACTAACCCTAAAAATGAAAGGACTAAAGAGTTCTTACATAGAGTACTAAAATAAGATAGAATTTACTTCTATCTTGTTTTTTTAAATTAATTATGTTAAACTATTAATGATGGCTGGGTGGCGAAATCGGTAGACGCAGCAGACTCAAAATCTGCCGAGAAATCATAAGGGTTCGAGTCCCTTCCTAGTCACCATTTTTTTTGAAAGGATAAAAGTATGGAATTAAAATTAACAGAAAAAGAAATAGAAATATTTGAAAAAAATGAAGAAGCAATTAAAATGAATTTAGTTTCTAAAGCAATTTATAATGAAAGTTTAAATTACGAATTTACTGAAGAAGATAAAAAAAATATTTGGTTCAGTGAAGAGAATTTAGTATTAGAATTATACATGAGAAAAAAAGTTGAACCAAGAGTTATGGTAAATGAAAATTCTATAATAGAAGTATATAACAATAACAAAGAATATTTTGAACAAAATAAAATTGCTTTTAATGATGCTAGAGAAATGATAAAAAATCAATTAATTGAACAATTAAACTACAGTTTATTTGAAGATTTAGTAAAAAAATTAATGAATGAAATGAATGAAAATGTTACTTTATCTAAAGAAGATGTTTTATTTACAAGAGGAAATGAAAATTTAATTAAATCTATTTTATTAATTAATGTTTTAAAAGAAAACGCGAAAAAAGATAATTTCTTTGAAGAAAATAAAGAAGAGATTGAATTAATTAAAAAAGATGCAAGACTTAATTATTATTTAAATAAATTAATAGAAGAAAAAGCGGTAGTTTCAAACCAAACTGTATTAGATGAAATGCAAAGATTTTCTAAAGAAAATTTTGATTCAGTAAAAAATTATTCACAAGATCAATTATTTAAATACGTTGGAGATTCATTACTTACTTCAAAAGTTGCTGAAGTTAAAGCTGAAATTGTTAATAGAGTAATAAAAGAATACAACATAGAAAATCTTGTAAAGGAATATATTAAATAATAAATATGAAATATAAAAATAAAGAACTTTGGGAATATTTCTTTGATAAACCCAAAAAACATTACAATATGTATATGTATGAAATGCCTAATTATCCTAATCATTTAATATTTGATAATGAAGAAATATTAGATGCTAAAGGTAAATGGAGTGAAATTTATTTTAAAAATAATAATGACTTACATTTAGAAATAGGTAGTGGAAGTGCAAATTTCACTAATAATAAAGCAATAAAACATCCTGATATAAATTTTTTAGGTGTAGAATTAAGATTAAAAAGATTAGTTCAAGCAGCTAGAAAAGCTGAAAAAAATAATCTAAACAATTTGATATTTCTAAAAAAAAGAGTAGATTCTCTTAAAGAATTTATAGGTGAAAATGAACTTTCAGGATTATATATTAATTTCCCAGATCCTTGGGAAAATGAAGAGCATAAAAGAATTTTTGGAGAAAAATTATTGAATGACTTAGATTTTGTTTTAAAATCTGGTTCTAAAATTTATTTTAAAACAGATCATTTACAATATTATTTAGATATTTTAGATTTAATCAATAGTAGAGATGGATATACTGTTGTATATAGTACAGATGACTTATATAATAGTGAAAAAATAATTGATAATATTAAAACTGAATTTGAACATTTATTTTTATCTAAACATAATATGAATATTAAATATATAGAAATAGTAAAAGAGTAGCATTTTTTTAATGCTACTTTTTTATTCCTTTATTAAATTAAAATTAAAATATACTTGACATAAAATTAAAAAAATAATATAATAGGTTATAACTTGAGGAAAGGAGGTTAGTTGAGAAATATTATAAGGGGGGGAAAAATTATTGGAGGTAATTACTCAGACAAATCGAAGCTTATTGTTTGAAAATTTTAACGATGAAGCCTATGATATTTTAACTTTGATTGGAGATGTTGAAAATATTAATAGTCTTGAAGATGAAAAAATTGAGGAAATAAACAAACATTTATTGGTTTCAAATTTTAATGAATTTTTACAAAAATTTGAACCTAAAATTTATTCTTATATGGATGTTGAGAATAAAAGAATCGGTTATACTCTTGAAAAAAATCAAAATATACCTGATTCAATGTATACAACTATATACATTAATAATGAAAATACATTTATCAAAATGTTATCTACATTAATAGATAATAGAAAAAATTTAGATAAAAAAAATGTAGATTTTCAGTTTGAAGATATTTTAGAATTAATTTCTCCTAGAAAAATAATTCAAAATATTAAACAACAAAGAAAAGAAATCAATTATTTATTTGGTAAGTATGAAGCTTTAAATGATAAAAATCCAAAAAAACTTGATATAGGAGATATATTAAACAATAAATTTCAAGAAGCATCTAAAAATTATAATAATATATTAGCTATGCTACCATTGGCTATAGAAGATATTAAAACTAGATTAGAAATTGGTGAAAACAGGGAAAATCAAAATATTGAGGAGATAAAACTAGGCTATTTAGAATTTAATGATGGGGGGGAAATAGAGTTTATTGAAAATCAATATGAGTTAGAAGAAAAAATGTTATTACCAGATAATAGCCAAAAATTATTAGAAATTTTTGAAAATGATTATTATGAAAGTATTGAAAAACCAAATAATTATGTTGCAAATTTAATAAAAAGAACATATGTTCCTATAACCACTAATAATCTTAAGATAGATTTCGAAAAAGAGGTAAATAACTATAATCAATATCTCGAATTATATAAAAATTCACAAGAGGATTTTATCAAAATTGCTAAAGAGCTAATCGAGAAAGTAATGGGTGTGAAACTATTCTTTGATCAATATAATGTAAATAATAAAAGTATGCTGCCAAAATTACTAATTACAAATGTTGATGTTGGATTGTTAGTACAACCCAAAAATAAGGAAAAATTAGAGAAGTATCTTAGAACAGTAAATGACAAAAATGAATTTGAAAATACTATTTGGTTTTCAATTTTTCCAAATATTTCTTTAAAAAATGAAAATAAAAAGAGTAGTAAAAATATATTTAGTGGTAATGCAACTTATAAATCAAAAAATATTAATAGTATTCAAGATTTATCAAATTTAATGGAAATACTATCTAATCATAAAATACAAACTTTTATTAGTTTTGAAAGAAATAATGAAAATACATTTGAAAATCTTGCTATACATGGGATAAATAAATATATTGAATTAACTAAGTCTTTAGAAAATACAAATTTTTCAGAATATATTATACCAGCTTTACCTAATCTTACTTTAATTCCAAAAGATAAATCAGGTATTAAAATTGATAAAAAAGCAATATTTAATAAAGACGGAGTATTCTTTAATGACGGTGAAGAACTAGAATTCTTTTTAGATGGTATATATGTTGATGCAGCATATGTTGCTGCAGGTATAGTTGCAGCATATCAATGTCCTTCTTTTTTAAAAGAAAGATATAAGAATGTTTCAAATAATCCAGGTGTTAGATTTAATATAGAAGCGGAAGATAATTCGTTAATAGTAAAAACAGTAATGGCACGAGAAATTAGCGGATTTACAGTTGATATAAAAGAAGAAATAAATAACGTTAATTATGGTTTTATTTTTTCATCTGAACAATCACAATATAAGAATGAAAAAATAAAGAACGTTACAGTATATAAAGCTAGAAGTCTTTTTAAATCTAGTAATAATTCATATGAAAATATATACAAAACCTTAACTACTACATATATAGAAAGATTACTAAGATTTATGAGCAATGACTACAAATCTGACAAATTAAACTATTTTTTCAGTAATAGTCCAAATAGTCAAAAAAGTATATGGACTAAGGAATCATCAACTGTAAACGCTATTATAAGACATGGTGATGATATTTCACATATAATAGATAATGAAAATAATACATGTCAATTAAATTTAGTATTTCTAGGAGAGGTAAAAAATCTTAAGATAGAAATAAATAAAACTAATTAAAGGAGAGGGAGTTAATGGGTTTTAAATTAAATATAAAGGGTAGTAATGACGAATTTAATGTTGAGCAAGAAAATATTATCAGCGTTAAATTTATTTCAGATACTCAGGATAGTTCTAATGCTAGATCAACAGATTTAAGTATAGGATTAGAAATAGAGGGGAAAATTATACCATCAATTGGTCAAAATGATATAGAGGATAATACAAGGAAATTACTATTATGGTCATTAGTAAGTGCAGAGGATCTAGAAGCATATAAAAGTATAACGTTAGAGGTTGTACTTGCAGGAAATGTAGTTCGTAAATTTTTATTATCAAATGCTTTTTTAGTAGATTATAATGAGTATTTTGATGAAAAAAATGGTAATGGATTATTCTTTTTAAAAATAAAACAAAAAAAAGAAAAAATAAAAGATATAGTAATTGAAGGTGGGTATCAAAAATAGGGGGTTAAATGATAGAAAATGAATATATTGTTCCAAAATTTTTAAGTAAAACTGTATTAAGAAGTGTTGATTTGTTCACAATAAATAAAAATATAAATAGTGCAAGTTTCTTAAAATATATGGATTATGAAAATGGAATTATAGTAGGTTTAAATGCTACTACAGATGGTAAAGCAGTTTTTATAGATAAAGGTATTTATAAATATAATGATGAAATAATATTTTTAGATAAAAAGATATCTATAGAATTACCTGATGAGGAAGGAGAATTTTTTGTATATTTAAAGACAGAAGATTATGAGGAGGAATATACAAAAAATAAAAGAATTTATTTAGTTATTACTAAAATAGAATCTAAAGATGACTTTGAGGTAGTTAGATTTAATTTAAGAAAAGGAGCTACACTTAAAAATTATAACTATGAACTTAAGAAATTTTCTATGGAATATAATTCGTTAAATATAAATGAAGTAAAATATTCTAAAACAGGTATTAATCCAAAATTACTTAAAAATTGGTCAAAAAAAATGATGGAACTAAAATTATCTGATAGTATGGATTTATGGATTTCATCATTATGTAGTATAGAGGCTATTAATATAGATGTTTTAAAAAAATATATTAGCACTAAGTTAGACTATGTAAAAGAAAAATTGAGTAATACTGAAATTTTAATTAAGTTATATGAAATTCTTGATATTTTAATAGATGAAAAAATAGACGAAGATTTTAATAAAAAAGTTGAAGTAGAATAGTATGAAAAGATTGTTTACTAGATTTAAAGGGGAATTTTTTAGGTATTTTTTTTCACTATTTAAGAGAAAGAATAAATTACAAAAAATAAATACTTACACTAATTATATATCTATATTAGTTATTCTTCTTATTATTTTTACTATATATATTTTTTTTAAATTTACAATTAAATCTTTAGTTATTACAAATTCAATTCTAAATATATATTTACTTTATTTTTTTTTATTCTATTATCCTCACGAAAGAAAAAGAAATATAAGATATATTAATAAGATTTTAAAAGAAAAAAAAGAAGAATATATAAAGGAATTAGAAAATGAAAAAACTAAAATTGATTTAAATAATATTACTACACTTACTCTAAAAGATGATTTTGATTATGATATTTATACATGGAATTTATTAGAAAAGAAATCTATAGTAATAGGTAAAAAAAATGAAAGAAATCAAGAAATTGATATAGATCTATCAAAACATGAGTATTCTCATTTAGTAAGTAGAATACATGGAGTTTTAAATAATGTAGATGGTAAATGGTATTATGAAGATTTAGGTTCTAAAAATGGTAGTGGTGTAGAAAGAAATAATAAAAAAAAGGAGAAACTTATTCCAACAAAATCATATTTAATTGAAGTTGGAGATATCATATATATAGGTGTAATAAAGTTATTAGTTAATTAAGGTGGTTTAATGAAGTTATTGAAATGTAGTAATGGACATATGTTTAATTCAGCTAAATATTCTAATTGTCCATATTGCGATGGAAATAAAATTAATATTTTAGAAGAAAATGATAAAAAACCTATTATATTAGAAGGTGAAGTAAAAACATCTGTTTACTGGATAAAAGAAACTAATATTTCTCCAGTAGTTGGATGGTTGGTCTGTATTTCTGGTGCTGAAAAAGGTAAAGATTTTAGACTAATAAATGAGAGAAATTTTATTGGTAGATCGTCAGAGATGCATGTTTGTATTGAAAATGATCATACTATAGCAAGAAAAAATCATTGTTCTATAACATATAATCCTAAACAACGTAACTTTGTAATTTCCCCAGGTGAAAGTAGTGGTCTGGTATACTTACAAGGTAAAGCTTTATATGATAGTAAACAAATATTTAATATGGACATTATAGAGATGGGGGAAAACAAGTTTATATTCATAGAATTATGTGGTATGAATTTTGACTGGAATTATTGATGGAAAATAAAAAAATTGAGATTTTACCCTGTGATATTAATAATAAAGATACCCATTTTGTATTCTATGAAAATGATGAATATACAATATGGGTATCTGTTTTTATTGAAGGGGAAAGAAATGATGATATTTTAGATAATATAATAGAAGAGTATATATATAGATTCAGTGAAAATGAAAAATTTACTGGAGAATATTTAAAAAAAATACTTTTAAAAATGCTTGATGAATATGAAGATAGAAAAGTTGAAAATGATATAGAGAATAGTAAAATATTTTTGTCATGTATATTAACAGATTACTCTAATGTGGTTTATGTATATATGAAAAATTATATCTTTAATATCATAAGATTAGAAGAAGTATATTACAAAAATGAAATTATAGATAGAGATGATTTTGTTGGTATAACAGAAATATTTCCCTTAAAAGATAACGATATTATTAATATATTTCTATATGATGAAAATATTTTATCAATAAAGGTAAATAAAGTAAATCAATTAACAAAATTTACAGTGAATAGTAGCATAAAATTTTATTTTTTTATTAGTTTATTACTATTATTAATATCTTATTTTATTTTTTGTAATATATATTTAAATAAGAAAATTGAAGAATTAGAGTATATTGTAAAAAGTATTAATTTTAATACTGATTTTGATTATAAAAATAATTCTATTAAGATTGAAAATGCAAGTATAAAAATAAAGAAAATAGAAAATAAGTTTCTATATTATACAACAAATAAAATAAAAAAAAGAGAGAAAATAATTAATGAAATAATTGAATTTAAAAATAAAAATGAATTATTAAAAGAACTTTTTAATAAAAGAAATGATGCTAAAAAACATATCTATGATAGAGAATTTATTAAATCAAAAGAAATTTATTCAAATATTCAAAATAATATAAATTTTTTATCCAATGATTGGGAAAATCTAATTAATAAAGAAATAGATGAATTGAACAGATTATTAATAATACAAAATAATGAATTATTTTTAAATAATGATGACGTAATAAAGAGTAATGATATTTTAGAAAATATACTAAAAGAATATGAAAAATCATTTTTTAATATTAATATTAAAGATTTAGAAATATATAAAGAAAGGTATAAAAAAAATATAGATGAAATCAAACTTAAACTAGATAATAGATATGTAAATATAGAAAAATTGATAAATGATGATATTATTAAATCTTTAGAAGAAATAAAATTTTTAAGGGATGAATATTTAAAATTAGGTTTAAAAAACGAAGTTGAATATTTAAATAGGTTTGAAAAAGAAGTTGATGAAAAAATAAACATTTTAGAAGAAAAAATGAAAAATAATTTTTCACAGCACAATAGTTATTATAATAATAAAGAATATACTACTGCAATTTCATATTTAGAAAAATCATTGTATTTTGCAAATCTATTAAATAACGAAGAAAAGAAAAAAGAAATCGAAGGAAAAATTAGACTTATATACAAAAAAAAGAAAAATATCGAGAATGAGAATATAAAGAAAAATGAAAAAACTTTAGATAAAGAAAAATTAGAATTTGAAATAAAAAAAAGTATAAAACTATCTATAGAAAAGGGTGATGATTACCTAAAAAATGATGAATATGAAAAAGCTTTTATTGAATACAAAAGAGCATTAGAATTAATGGGTAAAGTAAATTATTCTAAGAATATTAGAAAGGAAGTAGAAAAAAAATTACAGTACATAAACAAAAAAAAGGATAAAAAATGGTGGGAATTATGGAAATAAATTATTATAAAAAAATATTTGATCTTGATTTTCCTGAAAATAAATATATGTTCATACAAGAGTTAAATATAATGATTTTTATGCTAAAAAATAAAATTTCCTGTATACCTAAAATATTAAAGGTTAATTTTAAAAGAGAATACAAGGAAATATTTTTTGAAAAATTACATGGTAAAACTTTAAATGAAATAGATTTTGAAGAATATAATATAAAATCAAAACTTATTTTATTTATTAAAATTTTAGTTTCAGTAAAAGATATACACGATTTAGGTATAGTACATAATGACATTAATCTTGGAAATATTATTTTGAATGAAGATAAAGTATATATTATAGACTTTACAGAATCAAGGTTTATAGATACATATTATGAAAAAAAGTATATATCGTATACTAAAGGATTTTCATCTATAGAAAAATATTCATTAATAGAAAAAAATTTTAAAGAAAATGATACATATTCTTTAACTTCTATACTATATTTTTTCCTATTTAATAAGATATTTCCAGATATTAGTGAAATAAAATATCTAGAAATAAATCATGATAATAAAAAAATTGAAAAATTTCTTAAAAAAGGATTATCTTTTAATAAAGAAAATAGATTTTCTAATATCTCACAAATGATAAATTTGATAGGTGATATAATTGAAGAATTATAATAAAAATGATTTGCTATTAAAAAATAATTATGAACTATATGAAATAGCAAAAAAAGAAAATATTATTTCAAAGTATGATTTCGAGATAAAGAGAGATAAACTTATTATGAATATATTAAAAAACAATGAGTATATAAATAATATTTATATAGATGAATATTCAGAAGAGGGATATAGCTATTTACAAAATTATTTTGAAAATAATTTAAGATTGATAGAATACGAAAAATATGATTTTTATTTAGAAGAATTGATAATATATAAGGAAATAGTAACTAAAACTTTTGTAAAAATAAAAAAAAGTAAAATAGTTGATAAGAATATAGTGCTACTTGTAAATGAGTATAGATATATTTATGGTATATTTACAGTTAATATAATAGAAATTTACGATGAGTACTATAAATGTGAATTAACATTAATACCTGAATTAAATAGAATTACTTCGAATTTTAATAATGAAAAAATATTTTATGCTTTTATTCAAGACTCAAAAGATTTATATGATATATATTATGACAAATATAAAAAAGATGTTTTAAATGATAGCCTATATACATATATAGTACCAATTATTAGATATAAAATAATGAGTAATATAATTAAAATACCTAATCTATATGTTAAATTAGGTATAGACTATATAGAATCAAAATTTTTAAAAGAGAATTTTTTCTTTGAAATTTCTAATTTAGAAAATAATATATCGCTTAATTTTGGATCTATAGTAAAAAACATTTTAGTTGAAAATAATTATAAGGTAAATAGAAGTTTTTTTACAAAAATAGAATATGTATTAAATATGTATGATGAAGAAATAGTAATTAAAGATGAAAATCTAAATAGTAGAATAGTTAAATTTTATGATTTATACATAAAATTTATTAAATATTATGTAAATAAAATTGAATATAAAATAAAACAAAAAATAGAAAATGTGATTATACTTAAAAATGAAGAAGATAGTACAAATAATTATTATAGTTTAGAATGTATTAATAATTTGAAATATTTTAATGGTAAAGATAGAGAGTACACATATATATTATCGGACCTTGAATATTTTAAGATAATTTATGTTAAACACAATGTAAAAAATAATAAAGTTACATATAAATTAAATATAACAGCTCAAGTAATTCATGAAAATAATTTTTTGACAGAATTTAATTTTTTAAATCTTGTAATTGAGTATTTAAAAAATAACAAAGAATCAATTTTTGAAAATAGTATAAATATGTTTAAGTATTTGAAAGAAAATAAAGATATAGAAATTAGTGTTTCAAAAGAATATGACATAAAGATTAGAGAAGAAGCAAAATTACTGGTAAAAAATTATTTTAAAAATATAGAAATGAAGGAAAGTCGTGATTTGGATGATATAATAGTCTATCTTTCTTTTAAATCTATATATAGTTTTTTTGATAATTTTAAAATAATAGATATATTAAAGAAATTTTCTAATATTAAATTAGCTGGTAAGCTAGTTCATACAAGTTCATTTATTGAGGTTTTAAAAGAATTTATACCTGGAAAAATAATAGATTATAAAAAAGAGGTAAATGAATCAGAAATTTTTGAAATTATAGATGATTTTGAGAAGAAAAAAAGTAAGGGGAATATTAGTTTAGAATATAAATACATTCCTTTAAAATATGATATAATACTATCCTATAATAATTATTTAAGTGAAAAAATAAAAATAATTTCTTTTTATGAAAATATTACAAATTTTATAGATAAAGATAAAAATACAATTTTTGTTGAACTTAATGTTGAAAAAATATACCAATTCAAAGAAAATGTATATAATAATGTGAAAATATATTTACCTGAAAAATATATAGAACTTGATGAAAATGAATTACTACGCACAGATGAGTTAGGTATTAAAGATATTGAGTTAGATGAGGTAATAAATGATATAGTTAGAATATTTTTTTCATTTAGTAAAAAAAATATTATTAGATTATGCTATGTAAAACGTAATGAAGATCAGCTATATTGTAGTTTTGATGAATTAAAATTATGTGAAAATTGACAAATATAAATAAATTATGATATACTATATTGATTCAGAAACGGAGGTAGAATGAGAAAATTACTAGTTATACTTTTATTAGGTTTAACTTTTTCATCAGTTAATGCTAATGAAAATATTAATAGTAGTCATATCGAAAATGTTGAAGTCAATAACTCTGACATTAAAGAATTAATATCAGAATTAAAAGGAGAGCAAGAAGAAAATAAAGATAAAGCTTATGACCTAAACATTGAAATTAAAGAACAAAGTCCAGTAGAAGAAGAAACAGATAAAAAGAAAGAAAATAAAGAAGAAAATGAAACACAAGAGGTTGTAGAAACTAAAGTATATGAAACAGGTATTGCTTCATATTATGGTGAAAGATGGAACGGTAGAAAAACTGCCAGTGGAGAAATATTTGATACTTGGAAAATTTCTGCAGCACATAAAAAATTACCTTTTGGTACAAAAGTAAAAGTAACAAACATAAAAAATGGGAAATCTGTAATTGTTAGAATAAATGATAGAGGACCTTTTGTTAAAGGTAGAGTTATAGATTTAAGTAAAGCTGCTTTTAAACAAATTGAAGATTTAAATAAAGGTATTACCAAAGTTAAATTGGAAATTGTTAAATAATGTTTTGTTGACTTTGTTTAAAATGACTATAAATTTAATTAAAAATATAAGTTCAGATTATTCTGAACTTTTTCTATTATTTGATAAAATATAACTTTTATGATATAATGAATAGTAAAAATATAAAAAAATCGAAAGGGGAAAAAATGTTTCAAAAATTAGATGAAGTAGTTGAAAAATATGATGAAATTAATAGATTGCTGATGACACCGGAAGTCTTATCAGATCCTAAAAAATTAATGGAATATAATAAAAGTTTAAGTCAAATGTCTGAAATAGTTGAAAAATATCTAGCATATAAATCAAAAAAAGAGGCGTTGGATCAATATAAATCAGATTTAAAAACTGAAAAAGATGAAGAAATGATAGAAATGTTAAATATGGAAATAGATTCTATAGAAGAATCAATTCCACAATTAGAAGAAGAATTAAAAATATTATTATTACCTAAAGATCCAAATGATGAAAAGAATGTTATTGTTGAATTAAGAGCTGGTGCTGGAGGAGACGAAGCTGCATTATTTGTTTCTGATATATTCCGTATGTTTACAAGATATGCTGAAAGAAATAGATGGAAAACTGAAATTATAGATAAAAATGAGATAGGAGTAGGTGGGCTAAAAGAAATAACTTTCTTAATTAGTGGTAAAGGTGCATATTCAAGATTAAAATTTGAAAGTGGAGTACATAGGGTACAAAGAGTTCCTGACACTGAGGCATCAGGAAGAATACATACATCAACTATAACTGTTGCTGTATTACCAGAAATTGATGATGTTGAACAAGTTGAAATAAATCCATCGGATTTACAAATTGATACTTATAGATCAAGTGGAGCTGGAGGACAGCATGTAAATACTACGGATTCTGCTGTAAGAATTACACATAAACCTACAGGTATAGTTGTTACATCTCAAGATGGTAGATCACAAATAAAAAATAAAGAAGCTGCAATGAAAGTATTGGCCTCTAAGTTATATGAAATAGAAGTTGAAAAACAAAGAAGTTCTGTTGAAGCTGAAAGAAGAAGCCAAGTAGGTACAGGAGATAGATCTGAAAAAATAAGAACATATAATTATCCTCAAGGAAGAGTAACTGATCATAGAATTAAGTTAACTTTACATAGATTAGATGCAATATTAGATGGAGCTTTAGATGAAATTATTGATGCTTTAATAGCATTTAATCAAGCTGAATTATTAAAAAATTCAGGTGAAAATTAGTATGGATGACACTTTATTAACTTTACTAAATAAATCAGTTAAGTATTTAGAAAATAAAGGTTTCCCAAAAGCAAGATTTGTAGTTGAAAAAATAATGTCAGAAATTTTAGTGCTTGATAGAATTTCTTTATACTCAAATTTTGAAAGAATAGTTAGTAATGAAGAAAAAGAATTATTAAAACAGAAGTTATTGAGTTATAATGAAAATAAAAAAGAAGAAATAGTATTAGATACAGTAAGAGATTATTATGAAAAAACAAAGTTATATCTTGATAAAAAAGGAATATCTGAAAGTAATATTATTACAAATATTATTTTTTCTAATTTATTAAATACTGATTTAAGCTTACTTTTTACAAAGTATAGTACTATTTTAGATGAAGAAAAAAAATCTAAATTAAGAGAAATATTAAAGAAATTTGTAGATAAAAAAATACCTATACAGTATATTTTTAATGAACAAGTATTTTATGGTTATTCTTTTTATGTTGATAAAAATGTTTTAATACCTAGAATTGATACTGAAGTAGTTGTTGAAAAATCTTTAGAATTAATTGATAAAATAAATAATCCAAAAGTTTTGGATATGGGTACTGGTAGTGGAGCAATTGCATTAACTATAGGTCTTGAAAATCCAAGTTCAAAAATATTAGCTGTGGACATTTCTGAAAATGCTTTAAAAGTTGCAAAAAAAAATTCAGAAATATTAAAAGTATCAAATGTTAAATTCCTACACTCAGATTTATTTTTAAATGTAACATATAGAGATTTTGATTTAATAGTTTCAAATCCACCTTACATTTCAAAAGATGAAGTAGGTGTAATGGGAGAAGACGTTTTATTACATGAACCTGAGAATGCTTTATTTGCAGATTTAGGTGGATTATATTTCTATTATGAAATTTCTAAAAATGCTCTTAACTATTTAAAAGATGGAGGATATTTACTTTTTGAAATTGGATATATGCAAGGTAAAAAGGTAAAAGAAATTTTAGAAAGCTTTAATTATCAAGATGTTTGTATAGGGAAAGACTTAACTGGAAATGATAGATTTGTTTATGGTAAAAAGAAAGGATAATAATGAGAGTTGAAGATTTTGATTTTGATTTACCTTTAGAATCAATTGCACAACATGCAGTAGATCCAAGAGATCATTCAAAATTATTGGTATTAAATAAAAATAATGGTAGAATTGAAGATAAAATGTTTTATAATATTATTGATTATCTAACTCCTAATGATATTCTTGTAATTAATAGAACTAAAGTTATTCCTGCAAGATTATTTGGTAAAAAAATAAATGGAGTAGTAATGGAATGCTTTTTACTTAAAAGAATAGATTTAAAAAAATGGGAAGTATTATTAAGACCTGCTAAAAAATTAAAAATTAATGATAAATTGATATTTTCTGATAAATTATCTGCAAAATTATTAAAAATTAAAGATGATGGAAATAGAATAGTTGAATTTGAGTTTGATGGAGTATTTGAAGAAATTTTAGATGAACTTGCTGAAATGCCACTTCCTCCATATATTACAGAAAAGTTAGAAGATAAAAATAGATATCAAACAGTATATGCTAAATCTGGAGAATCTGTAGCAGCACCTACAGCAGGGTTACATTTTACTAATGAATTATTGGAAAAAATTCAAAAAAAAGGTGTTACTATAGCTGAGGTATTTCTAACTGTAGGATTAGGTACTTTTAGACCTGTTCAAGTAGATGATGTTAAAGATCATATTATGCATAGTGAAGAATTTGAAATACCTCAAGAAACAGCCAAAATCATAAATGAAGGTAAAAAAAATGGGAAAAGAATAGTTGCTGTAGGTACAACTTCAGTTAGAACTTTAGAATCATCCATTGATGAAAGTGGTAATTTAATTCCACAAAAATCAGAAACAAGTATATTTATATATGGTGAATATAAGTTTAAAATGGTTGATGCATTAATTACAAATTTTCACTTACCTAAATCAACACTAATTATGTTAGTATCATCTTTTGCGGGCAAAGATTACGTTATGAATGCATATAGACATGCAATTGAAAATAATTATAGATTTTTTAGTTTTGGTGATTCAATGTTTATACAAGGAGAATTATGAGAATTACATCTGGATATTTAAAAAATAGAGTTATTTTAAGTAGAGTAGGTAAAGAAACAAGACCTACATTAGAAAGAGTTAAAGAAGCAATATACAGCATTATATCTGATAAAGTTGAAGATGCAATATTTTTAGACCTTTTTTCAGGTACAGGAAATATGTCATTTGAGGCAATGAGTAGAGGTGCTAAAAGAGCAGTTATGATAGAGGCTGATAAAGAAGCATTGAGAGTTATTATAGAAAATGTTAATAATCTTAATCTTGAAAATAGTTGTAGAGCATATAAAAATGATGTTCTTAGAGCTATAGAAATATTAGAAAATAAGAATGAAACTTTTGATATAATATTTATGGACCCTCCATATAAAGAAAATTTAACTGAAAAAACATTAATTAAATTATCACAACATGATATACTTTCAAATGATGGAATAATAATTTGTGAGCATGGTAGATATGAAAAATTAAATAACGAAATAGGAAATTTCATCAAATTTGATGAAAGAGAATATAATAAAAAAATTGTAACTTTTTATAAAAAGAAATAGGAGTGTTTATGGCTAAGAAGAATTTTGAACAGATTTTAGATGAAATTAAAGATAGTATTTCAAAATTAGAAAGTTTTGATATTACATTAGAAGAGTCAATATCAGAATATGAAAATGCTGTAAAATTAATCAAAGAAGCTGAAAAAAAATTAAGAGAAGTAGAGGGTAAATTAGAAGTTATAAAAATAAATGTTGAGAAAGAATAAAATATGGAAAAATATTTATTAAAAATAAGAAAAAAAGTTGATAAAAGTATAAGAAAAATATTAAAAAAACATAAGTCAATCAAAGAAATAGATGAGATGTTAGAGTATTCAGTTTTATTGGGTGGAAAAAGAATAAGACCATCTATCATGTATATTTTAGCTGAAATATATAAAAAAGATTATAAAATGATTGAAAATGAAGCTGTAGCAATTGAATTAATACATGCATATTCTTTAGTTCATGATGATTTACCGTGTATGGATAATGATGAATATAGAAGAGGGAGCTTAACAGTTCATAAAAAATTTGGAGAAGCTAATGCAGTATTAATTGGTGATGCACTTCTTACTCTTGCTTTTTCAGTATTGGCTGAATCTGAATATTCAAATAAAAATAGTATTATTGCACTTTCGTACTATTCTGGACATAAAGGTATGATATTAGGTCAATATTTGGATATATTAAATGTAGAAAATGATGATATTAGTTTGAGAGAATTATTTGAAATTCATTTAAATAAAACAGCTATGCTACTTATGGCAACAGTTGAGATTGCTTCTATTAGTTTGTCATTAAACAATGAAGTAAGGAATGCTCTACGTAAATTTATTCTTTATTTAGGTATAGCATATCAAATACAAGATGATATTTTAGAATATGAATCAGATTTTGAAAAAATTGGTAAGAAGAATACTGATTTAAATAATGATAAATCAACTTTTCCAAAAATTCTTGGGTTAGAAGAATCAAAAAAATATTTAGAAAAATTTACAAGTATTGCTAAAGAAATAGTTGCTGGTAATCAAATGCTTATTGATTTTGCAGACTATTTATTATATAGGGAGTATTAATGTTTAGAGAAGAGAAAAATCTATATATAATTGATGAGTTCTTACAATTTAATTGTGTAGCTGCATTTACGAAAAAAAGTTTAGGTAATATGGCAGACTATATTTCTAACGAAAATTCTAAAATAAATAGAGAAAATAGTTTATTAGAATTGGGTTTAGAAAATAAAAAAATAGTATTTGCTATGCAAAAACATACAAACAATATTATATATATTGATCAAAATGATGATATATCTAAATTTGTTAATATTGATAATGTTGATGGATTTGTTACTAAGAGAAAAGATGTTGCAATTTTTACTTTTTATGCGGATTGTTTACCTATTTTCATTTTAGATAAAGAAAATGGTGCTTTTGGATCTGCTCATTCTGGTTGGGTAGGGACAACAAAATTAATAATATATAAGCTTATAGATGAAATGATAAATAAATTTTCTTCTAAAAAAGAAAATTTATTAATAGGCTTGGGAATAGGTATAGATGCTCAAGATTATGAAGTTGGATTGGAATTCTATGAAAATTTTCAAAAATTATTCCCAAAATATTATGAAAAATGTTTTGAAAAAAATAATGGAAAGATATATTTTAATAATACATATTTAAACGAGTTATTAGCATTAGATTATGGTATTTTAAAAACAAATATTATTGTAGATAATAGAGGTGTTAAAAAAGCAAATACATTTTCACATCGTTTAGACAAAGAAAATGTTGGTAGATCTGCTGCTATAATATCAATGAAGGAGTAAAATGCAACAAAGAAATAAATTAGTTTCTATTTTTATGCTTTCATTTTTATTAATTATGATGAATAATAAAATAGTTAATAATACTAGCAATTCATTTCAATTTAATAAAATAATTACAAGCGTCATAAAAATAGAAAAAGAAAAAAATGAAGATGTAAATATAGAAAATAATAAAAATAAGTTTTTTCTTTATTTTAAAAAAGAGAGAAGACAAGAAATCAAATTATTTTTTTGTAAATTAATTTTTACTTTTGATAAGTTAAATGGAAGGAATAATTTGAAATATCTAGAATAAAATTTTTCTTATTTAAGTAAATAAAAAAAATAAGGAGAGAATATGAAAATAGTAGATTTAATTAATAAAATTTTTGGAACTTCAGACGAAAAAGTTATCAAAAAAATGAGAAAACAAGTAGAGAAAATAAATGCATTAGAGCCATCTATGGAGGCACTAACTAATGAACAATTGAGTGCAAAAACTCAAGAATTTAAAGACAGATTAGCAAACGGAGAAACATTAGATGACCTATTGGTCGAAGCTTTTGCAGTAGTTAGGGAAACAGCAAAAAGGTTAACAGGAATGAGAGTATATGATGTTCAATTAATAGGTTCTATGATAATACATAGTGGTAGAATAGCAGAAATGAAAACTGGAGAAGGTAAAACACTGATGTCAACTCTTGCAATTTATTTGAATGCACTTACAGGAAAAGGAGTTCACGTTGTTACAGTTAATGATTATCTTGCAAAAAGGGATAGAGACACTATGGCACACATATATGACTTTTTAGGTCTTACATCAGGTGTTATAATTGCAAATTTAGATAATGAAACAAGAAGAGCTCAATATAACTGTGATATTACATATGGTACTAATAATGAGTTTGGATTTGATTATTTAAGAGATAACATGGTACATGATCCTAGTGAAAAAGTTCAAAGAGAACATAATTATGCTATAGTTGATGAAATAGATTCAATTTTAATAGATGAAGCAAGAACACCTTTAATTATTTCAGGTCCTGCAGAAGAAACTACACATTTATATGATGTATTTGCAAATGTTGTTTTACAATTAAAAAGAAGTTTTAAAACTGAAGAAATTAAAGATAAAAAGAATACTGTAATACCTGATGAAAATTGGGAAGATTATGAAGTAGATGAAAAAGCTAAAACAGTTACAATTACTGATAAAGGTATAAAAAATGTTGAAAAAATACTAAAAATAGATAATCTTTATTCACCTCAATACGTTGAATTAACACATTATTTATCACAGGCTTTAAAAGCTAAAGAGTTATTCAAGAAAGATAGAGATTATATTATAAATGAAAAAGATGAAGTAATTATAGTTGATGAATTTACAGGAAGATTAATGGATGGAAGAAGATATTCTGATGGATTACATCAAGCTATAGAAGCTAAAGAACATTTAAAAGTTGCTGGTGAAAATCAAACTCTTGCAACTATAACATTACAAAATTACTTTAGAATGTATGAAAAATTATCAGGGATGACTGGTACAGCAAAAACAGAAGAAGAAGAATTTAAACAAATTTATAAATTAGGTGTAGTAGTAGTACCTACAAATAGACCTGTACAAAGAAAAGATTTACCAGATGTTATATATCAAACTACTAGAGCTAAATATAGAGCAATAGTTAATAAAATTATTGAATTATTTGAAAAAGGTCAACCAGTTCTTGTTGGTACTGCATCAATAGAACATTCTGAATTATTATCTTCTTATTTAACTAAAGCTAGAATACCTCATGAAGTTTTAAATGCTAAATATCATGAAAGAGAAGCGGATATTGTTGCACAAGCTGGAAGATATAAAACAGTTACGATAGCTACTAATATGGCAGGACGTGGAACAGATATTAAATTAGGAGGAGATCCAGATTCATTAGCTGTTAAAGTTGCTGAACGTGGTACACCAGAATATTATGAAGCATTCAAAACATATGAAAAAGAATGTTTAGAAAATAAAAAGAAAGTTCTTGAAGCTGGAGGATTATTTATCTTAGGTACTGAAAGACATGAAAGCCGTAGAATTGATAATCAGTTAAGAGGAAGAGCTGGTCGTCAAGGAGATCCAGGAGTATCAGAATTTTATCTTTCATTAGAAGATGATCTTATGAGATTATTTGGTGGAGATAGATTAAAATCAATGATGAAGGCTTTAAATATACCTGAAGAAGAAGACATTAGACATAAGAGAATATCTAAAGCTGTTGAAAATGCACAAAAGAGAATAGAAAGTAGAAACTTCTCTATAAGAAAAAGTTTAATAGAATATGATGATGTAAATAATAAACAAAGAGAAGTTATATATAAACAAAGAGACCAAGTTTTATACAATGAGGAATTAAGAGAGTTAATATATGATATGATAGATAATACTGTAGTTTCAACTGTAAACGAAACTTTATCTCCAAATAAAAATGAATGGGATTTTGAAAATTTAAGTTCTAAAATTTATGAAATTTATGGTGTAGAATTACCAGAATCAGTAAAAAGTGCTAATAAAATTGAAGAAATTTATGATATCTTATACAACAGTGTTAAAGAAAAATATGATGATAAAGTTTTAGAAATAGGAGAAGAACAATTTTCTAAAATTGAAAGATATATTATGCTTGAAGTTCTAGATCAAAAATGGAGACAAAATCTTAAAGATTTAACTGAATTAAGAGAAGGTATAAATTTACAATCATATGGGCAAAAAAATCCAGTAAATGAATATAAAATTGCAAGTACAGATGTTTATAATGATATGATAGATGGAATAAACAGAGAAACTACATCTTTCTTAATGAAATTAAAATTAAATGTTCCTGAAGAATTAACTACTGTAAATGAAGAAGTTATTGAGACAGTTGATGAAGAAACTGAATTTGTAAGTAGAAGAGAAAGAATGGAAGAAAATGAATAAAAATTAAAAAGAGAATTTTTTATAAATTCTCTTTTTACTTAAGGATGTGAATTATGTTAAATAAAATAGTAAAAATAGAGGATATATTTGAAGTACTTTATGATAATCTATATATAAAAAACGAAGAATTGATTTTAAATAATGAAAAAATATTTAATACAATATTTGAAGACAAATCTTTAAAATTAAAGAAATTAGCAAAAATAAAATTTGAAATGAAAAAATATTTTTATAATTTACAGTTTATAAAAATTAAAAAAAGCTTTGATAATGAAAATAAAAACATGACGTATAATGTAGATACATTATCTAGATTAGAAATTACAAAGGCAACAAATGAATTAAATAAAGAAAACATGTTTGATTATAAAAATATTATTATACATTCTGATGTATTATCAAATTTACAAAATCACTTAATATGTGAAAAAGGTTGTCCATTAAATTCATCTAAAGTAGAAGAAGAATTAAGAATGAAGATAATAATTAATAACGATATAACGATAAATGAAAAAAATGAGTATATTTCTTATGTAATGTCTGATAAAATTTTTGCCATTAATGTTGAACTTGAAAATGTTGAAAATGATGAAAGTGCTACTACAAAAATAAAATATTATTTTGAAGTTATTGATAAAAATAATATCATAAGAATAGTTACAAATAATTAGAAAAATGTAAAAATTACTTGTAATTTATCTTAAATTATGTTATTATAACTTAATAAATATTTTTGGAGGAAAAAAATGATAAATATTGTAGTTATATTAAAAAAAAAGATGATGCACATGTATTAAAAGCTTGTATCTTTGGGTACAAGCAATTTGTGTTTGTGCCTCTAATGTAACTACATAAGTCAGGCACTAAAGCCTGGCTTTTTATTTTAAGGAGGAAATATGCCATACTTAAGTATAGAAAAATTGACCAAAAAATTTGATGAAAAAATTGCAGTAAATTCTGTAAATTTAGAAATATCAAAAGGTGAAATATTTGGTATTATAGGTTTATCAGGTGCTGGAAAGTCTACTTTAATAAGAATGATTAATAAATTAGATAAACCAACAACTGGTACAATTAAACATGAAGATAAGGATATTTTTCTATTAAATGATAAGGAAACTAGAGAATATAGAAAGAAAACATCAATGATTTTTCAAAGCTTTAATTTATTATCTTCAAGAACGGTTTTTGAAAATGTATCTTTACCTTTAGAAATTTCTAAAGTATCAAAAAGTGAAATAAATGAAAAAGTAAATCAACTTTTATCTTTAGTTGGTCTTGATAAATTTAAAAATGAATATGTTAATAATTTAAGTGGAGGTCAAAAACAAAGAGTTGCAATTGCAAGAGCACTTTCTACAGACCCTGAGATTTTACTTTCAGATGAGTCAACTTCTAGTTTAGATCCCATTACTTCAAATTCTATATTAGAATTATTAAAAGATATAAATGTTAAGTTGGGTATTACAATAATTTTAATTACACACCAAATGGAAGTAATTAAGAAAATTTGTGATAGAGTTGCAGTAATGAAG
The DNA here is from genome assembly GCF_001559775.1 of Streptobacillus felis. Taxonomy (NCBI): domain Bacteria; kingdom Fusobacteriati; phylum Fusobacteriota; class Fusobacteriia; order Fusobacteriales; family Leptotrichiaceae; genus Streptobacillus; species Streptobacillus felis. The sequence goes on from NZ_LOHX01000073.1 coordinate 38,087, forward strand.
GATGGAGAAGTTATTGAAGTTTCAACTGTAAAGGATTTATTCTTAAATCCTAAAACTAAATTTTCTAAAGAATTAATTAGTGATTTAAAAATTGAAGTTCAAACTGGTAAAGCAAATACTTTAAATTTATTTTTTGATGGTGACCAAGCTGATAAACCATATGTTTCTGAATTAACAAGAGAATTTAATATAGATATTAATATTTTTGGTGGATCTATAGATACTTTAGCAAGTGGAGTAAAAGTAGGACACTTAAATGTTGGAATTGAAACAGATAATATTGAAGAAGTAATTTCATGGTTAGAAAAAGAAGGTATTAAAGTTGAGGTGGTTAAATAATGATAATTAAAGCAATATTAGAAACACTATATATGATATTTATTTCTATAATTATAGCAAGTATCATTGGTTTACCATTAGGTATATTACTTTCTATAACAAAAGAAGGTTCTATATCTGAAAATAAAACATTAAATAAAATTCTTGATTTATTTATTGTTAATATTACAAGATCAATACCTTTTGTAATACTTATAGTTTTATTAATACCATTATCTAGATTTATTGTTGGAAAATCATATGGAACTACTGCTTTTATTATTCCACTTTCTATTGGTACTGCTCCATTTGTAGCAAGAATAATAGAAAATTCATTAAATGAAGTAAGTTATGGTTTAATAGAAGCTGCTATTTCAATGGGAGCAACTAATAAAGATATTGTATTTAAGGTATTAATACCTGAATCAATACCTTCTATTATTAATGGTCTTACACTTACACTAATATCTTTAGTTGGTTTTTCAGCTATTGCAGGAATTATTGGTGGAGGAGGGTTAGGGAACCTAGCTGTTATAGAAGGATTCCAAAGAGGTAATTATAAGTTAATGTATTTATCAACATTTATATTGATAATTATTGTTCAAATAATACAATTTATTGGAACAAAAATAGTAAAATTTATTGAAAAGAAAAGAGGTAGGTAGATGTTTAAAAAATTATTATTTTTATTTTTAACATTTGTTGCAATTTCATGTACTGGAGGTAAAAGTACTGATGCAGAAACACAAAAATTAGTATTAGGAGTTTCTCCTATTCCACATCAAGAAATCGTGGAATTTGTAAAAGAAGATTTAAAAGATGAAGGGATAGATTTAGAAATAGTTGTATTTAATGACTATGTTCAACCAAATATCTCATTAAAAGATGGAAGTATAGATGCTAACTATTTCCAACATGTACCATATATGGAATCATTTGGTAAAGAAAATAACATAGAAATGGTAAGTGCTGGTGGAATACATTTAGAGCCATTAAAAGCATATTCAGAATCTATTAAAGATATAAACGAAATACAAGATGGTTCAGGAGTATTAATACCTAATGATCCTACAAATAGAGGGAGAGCTTTATTATTATTAGATGAGGTAGGATTAATTAAATTATCAAGTAGAGATAAATTAGATGCTGATGTATCTGATATAGTTGAAAATTCTAAAAACTTAGTAATTACAAGTTTAAATTCTGAGCAAATAGCTCCAAGATTATCAGAAGTTGCTTTAGCAGTTATTAATACTAATAATGCATTAGCAGCTGGTGTTACAAAAGAAAAAGCAGTAATAGTTGAAGGAAAAGACTCTCCATATGTAAATATAATAACTGTATTAAAAGGTAACGAAAATGATGAAAGAGTACAAAAATTAGTTAAAGTATTACAAAGCGATAAAGTTAAACAATTTATAGCTGAAAAATATAATGGAGAAGTAGAAGTTGGATTCTAATTAGACTGCATCAAATGATGCAGTTTTTTTTAAAAGGAGGAAAAGTAATGAAAAGAATTATTTTATTATTCACGTTAATTATTTCAGCAATAACTTTTGCTGAAATTAAAAGCGATAAAATTGAAATAAAAAATGGGTACTATACTATACCTGCAATATATACATATAATACTGATTCTAAAAATTCACCCTTAGTAATAATGATACATGGAACAGCATCTAATAAAGATGAAGTAAATGGTACCTATATTAAAATGGCAGATTCATTAGCTAAAAATAATATATCTAGTATAAGATTTGATTTTAATGGTACAGGAGATTCGAAAGTAAATTATTTACACTATACACTTACTTCAGCTACAAGTGATGTAAAAAAAGTTATAGAATTTTCTAAAAAATTAACTACAGGTAAATTAGGGTTATTAGGTTGGTCACAAGGTGGAACTATAGCTCTATTAAGTGGAGATGACCAAAATATAAATTCAATTTCTACTTGGGCGGGTGCTCTTAATATGTTTAATGAAAATAGAATTAAAGAATATGAAGAATCTAAAGAAAATGGATATTTTATTAATGAATTTTCATGGAGAAGTCCACTTAAATTTTCACATCAATGGTATAGTGAAGTTAAAAATCTAGATATAGTTTCAGAAATAAAAGAGATAAAAGCGCCAATTTATGCAGTATCGGGCTTAGATGATGATGTTGTAAATCCTAGTGATGCAGACTTTATTGTAAAAACATCTAAAAATACATTATCACGTGTTGAGAAAATAGAAAATGCAGATCATATTTTTTATACTTTTGATCCTATAAAGTCAAAAATAGATATATTAATTCAAAAAACAACCAATTGGTTCATAGAAACACTTAAATAGTATTTATTTATAGCATTAAATATGTTTAGACTAAGGCAATTTAAATTGACTTAGTCTTTTTTGTTTAGTATAATTAATATATATAAATAGAAGTAGAAAGAGAGAAAATATGGATAATAAAAATGAATTTAGTTTAAAAAGGTTTTTACCTTTAATTTATATGATAACAGTACTTCTGATAGCTTTAATTTCTTTTAAAGTTTCAATGTATTTATTTCCTTTTGTAATTTCACTAATTGTTGTTACAGTTACTAGAAAGCCTGTGCATTATCTTGTTAATAAATTAAATTTTAATGTTAAAATTGCAAATGCTATAGTAATATTGTTATTTTACTTAATAATACCAATAATATTAGTATTGCTAATTATTAGATCATATAACGAAATATATAATTTTTCTAATTGGTTAATTAAAAATGTAGATACTTTTAAAGATATCACAGCACACTTAACAGAGAAATTTAATATTTTTGAAAAAGTATTGCCGCCAGTTGCAATTACTTCTATAAAAAATCTATTAGGAACTTTAATAGGGAAAATAACTAATTTAGGATTCATTATTGCCAATTACTTACTATCTGTTACATTGAAATTGCCTGTAATATTTGTATATGTTGTAATCACTATTAGTGCGACATTCTTAATGGCTGCTGATTTAGAAATGGTTAATAATTTTTTTGAAAAACAATTTCCTAAAAGTTGGATAGAAAAGTTCAAACAAATTAGAGTTGATGTTGTAGATGTTGCATTTAAATATTTGAAGGCTCAATTAATATTGATTTCATTATGTTTTATAGAATTGGTAATAGGTCTAAGTATAATAAACATTTTTGTAAGTCCTATTAATTATGTATTTATTGTTTCTATTGCCATTGCTTTATTTGATGCTTTACCAATATTAGGAGCTGGAGGTATTTTAATACCTTGGACTATTTATTGTTTCTCAACAGGTAAATATATTTTAGGTCTATCAATTTTAATTCTTTATGTATACATTACAGTTACACGTATGACTTTAGAACCTCGTATTTTAAGTAAAAATTTAAGTGTTAATCCACTTTTATCATTACTTTCATTATTTGTTGGATTTAAGATATTTGGTGTTGTAGGATTTTTATTTGGTCCTATATTATTGACAATAATGACTATTTTATTTAAAGAAGAAATCAATAAAGGCTTCTTTAAAATATTAGCTGGAGAATTTGTAGAATAAAAAAATTAAAGGAGAAAAATGAAAAGAAAATTAATAATCTTGTTAATTGCTTTATTACCTTTATCATATTCATATATGGATATGTCTATTAGTAAAAAAAATATTAATCAGGAAATTGTATATGTTGAAAAAGGAGACACAATAAAAAAAATATATAGTAAATTTAATTTTAAATATGGTATAGTTGATAAAATATTTTTGAAAATTAATCCAAAACTTGCAAATATTAAAGAAGGTATGTATAAATTTAATATAGGAAAAATATCTAAAATACAATTATTAAAGGGATTACAAGAACCATATATAGATAACATTACTTTAACAATACCAGAAGGGTTTACACAAAAAAAATTATTAAAAAGAATAGAAAGTTTAGGGTTGGCAATTGAAGAAGAAATGTTAGAGGCACTTAATTCTATAGATTTTCCTTTTTATCATGAAAAAGATAACTTTGATGGATATTTATACCCTGAAACATATTTAATACCTAGAGGGACTGAAGCTAAAAAAATTGCTGAAATAATTCTTGGAGAATTTTCAAAACAATTTCCACCTGAAAATTATAATGATAAAAAGAAATTTTATGATGATATTAAATTGGCATCTATAGTAGAGTTTGAAACAGGAGAATTAGAGCACAAATCAAAGGTAGCAGGAGTATTTAAAAAAAGACTAAGAATAAATATGTTGTTACAATCTGATGCAACTTTAAAATATGAATTAGGTAGAATGGCTTATAAAAAAGAATTAATGGAAAGTGAATCTTTATATAATACATATAAACATAAAGGTTTACCTCCAACCCCTATCTGTAGCCCTTCTAAAGAAACTATTGTAGAAACTATAAATGCTGAAGAAGATAAGTATTTATTTTTCTTTATGGATGGTGGTAAAACTTACTATTCAGAAACACATGAAGAACATTTAAGAAAGAGAAGATCAATAAAATGAAATATTTGAAATATATTTGTGTTTTAAGTCTACTATTTTCATGTACTAATATTGAAAATAGAGCTAATAAAAACATTGAAAAGCAAGTAATATACAATAATCAGAATAAAGTTTTAAGAGATGATGTTAGAGTTAGACTAAGTAATTTGGAGAAAAATAAATTGGATATTATTTTAGATCAAAACATGCTTATTAATGGAGTAACTCCAAATAATTTATATATTAAAGTTGAAGCTGTTGATAATACTATATATATAGATGGAGAAAGTTTTGACAAAATATATATTACTAATGAAAATAGTATTATTAAAATCGGGAAATATTATTTTTATGGAGATATTGAAATAAAAGCACTTGATTCTAAATTGATATTAATAAATAAATTAAATATGGAGAAATATTTATTAGGAGTAATCCCTTTTGAAATGCCTGCATCATTTCCTTTGGAAGCATTAAAAGCACAAACTGTAATTGCAAGAAGTTATGCATATAGAAATATTTTGAGAAATAAAAAAGATTTTGATCTATATGATGGAACTATATCTCAAGTTTATCAAGGAATACCTAATAATAGTGTAGATAATGTAAAAAGAGCAATTAATGAAACTAAAGGTGAAGTAATTGTATATAACAATAATATTATAGATGCAGTATTTCATTCATATAGTGGTGGTTATACAGCTAGTGGTAAAGAAGTATGGGGGAATGATGTTCCGTATTTACAAGCTGTAGAAGATAATTTTTCTAAAGGTGTACATTCTTCAGTACTAACATGGGAATTTAACATTGATAAAAATACATTGAATGAGAAAATTGGATTTATACCTATAGATTTTGATATTAAATATTCTGAAAGTAAAAGAGTAACAAGTTTAATATTATACAACGAAGATCATACTAAAGAATATATTTTTACTGGCAATAGTTTTAGAAAAATGTTCTCTTTATCAAAAATTAAATCAACATCTTTTACTATAAATTTAAATGATGAAGGTATGAAAGTTGTTGGTTCGGGATATGGACATGGTGTTGGTTTTTCACAATGGAGTTCTAAGACTATGGCCATAGATCATAATATGAACTATATTGATATTATAAAATATTTCTATAAGGATGTAAGTGTTTTAAAGAAAGGTGAATAAAATGTTCAGAAATTTTATTACAGAACATAATTTAATAGAAAAAAATGATAAAATACTAATTGCATTTTCTGGAGGTCCTGATTCAGTTTATTTATTAGAAAGATTACTTGAAATAAAAAATGAATATAATCTTGAAATATTTTTAGGTTATGTAAATCATAATTTTAGAGATGATGTATATAAAGATATTACTCTTGTTAAAAATATTGCTGATAAATATAATTTAGGATATAAAATACTTGATATACATTTAGAAAGATTTTCTGAGGAAAAAGCAAGGGAATATAGATATAAAGTTTTAAATGATTTAATGATAGAAATAGGTTATGATAAAATAGCTACAGGACACAATAAAAGTGATAATGCTGAAACTATTATTTTTAATATAATCAGGGGTTGTGGACTAGATGGTTTAAAAGGAATTAGTGTTAAAAGAGATAATATTATTAGGCCTATATTATATATTAAAAAATCAGATATTTTAAAACAAGTATTTAATGATTATATTGTAGATAGTACAAATTTAGAAAATGATTACAGTAGAAATAAAATTAGAAATTTAGTTTTTCCAATACTAAATGAAATTAATAATAAATCAATTGATAATATTACTAAATTATATAAAAATATAACTAATAATTATGATGAAAATTATAACTATATTATTAATAAATTAAAAGAATTTGATATTGAATTGAATAGTAATAAAATAGAACAAATATATAAAATATTAAATAAAGAAGAAAGTAAAATAATAAATTTAGGTAATGGATATTATTGGTATAAATCGTATGATGTAAATAAAATTATTACCAAAAATGAATTAGATGATAAATGTATTAATGATACTTTAACCATTGATAATGAAGTAATTTATAATGGATATGTTATAGGGTATACAAGTGGTGTTAGACTTGAAAAAATATCAAATAAAATGTATAATATACTTAGTTTAGATACTTTTAATGAAGATTCTATTTTTGATATTAGAACTAGAAATGATGGAGATAGAATAGGTAATAAAAAATTGAAAAAATTATTTATAGATAATAAAATTGATAAACTTGAAAGAGATAGAATGCCTATAATAAGTTATAATGATGAAATAGTTATGGTAGGTGATTTATTTAAAGTTAAAAATAAAAGTTCTATAAATAAATATTATTTATATATTAGGAGAAATGATGGAAGATAAAAATATTAAAGATGATGAACTAATTGATGATGAAAATCAAAATCAAGAAGAACATCAAGAAAAAGAGAAAGATAAAAAGGAAGAAATTCCTAAAAAACCCAAAAAGAAGGTATATATTTCTGATGATGAAAATGCAGAAGAAATAAAAAGAAGAATAGATAGTTTAAAAAATAAAAATAATAATGTAGTTTTTAGAATTAAGCCATCAATATTTTTCTTTATAATATTGGTCATGATTTCATTACTTTATTACTTATATGGGAATAAAGCTACTCTTTTTGAAGAAAAACGTGAAGTTAGTTATACTCAATTTGTAAATAAAGTTAAACAAGGTGAAATTACTGAAATTAGAGAAGGAGATGAAACTTTAACTGGTATAAAAAAAGTTGCAGGAAAAGTTGAAGTTTTTGAAACAAATAAATTAACTAATAGATTAGGACAAGATACTAATTTAATGGATGTAGTTAGAGATAAAAATGTAAATGTTATAGTTTTAGGGACTCCTATTTCAACAGTTTTAACTCGTGCATTGTTTAGTTTTGCCCCTATACTTATGCTTTTATTTTTAATGTATTTTATTAATAAAAGGATGATGGGTGGTTCCGGAGGTGGAATGGGTAATCCATTTAATATAGGTAAAGGTAAAGGTAAATTAAGTGAAAGACCTAATGTTAAATTTTCAGATGTTGCTGGTTTAACAGAAGAAAAAGAAGAGTTAAGAGAAATAGTTGAATTTCTTAAAAATCCTTCAAGATTTGAAAAAGCAGGAGCAAGAGTTCCTAAAGGCGTTTTACTTTTAGGTGAGCCAGGTACTGGTAAAACTTTACTTGCAAAAGCTGTTGCAGGTGAATCAGAAGCAGCATTTTTCCCTATCTCAGGTTCTGAATTTATAGAACTTTATGTGGGGGTAGGTGCATCTCGTGTTAGAGAATTATTTAAAGATGCTAAGAAAGAATCTCCTGCTATAATATTTATAGACGAAATAGATGCTGTTGGACGTAAGAGAGGACAGAATAAAAATGGTGGTGGAGGTAATGAAGAAAGAGAACAAACACTTAACCAATTGTTAGTTGAAATGGATGGATTTGAAACTGATCAAAGAATTATAGTTATGGCTGCAACTAATAGAGCTGATGTATTAGATCCGGCTTTATTAAGAGGTGGTAGATTTGATAGAAGAATTGAAGTTTCAAGACCTGATGTTAAAGGTAGAATAGAAATATTAAAAGTTCATAGTAGAAATAAAAAGTTATCAAATGATGTAAAATTAGAAGATATTGCAAAAATTACACCAGGATTTGTAGGAGCTGATTTAGAAAATCTATTAAATGAAGCTGCTATATTAGCTGCTAGAAAAAATAATGAAGTTATTACAATGGAAGATTTAGATGAAGCAGTGGATAAAGTAGGTATGGGTCTTGGACAAAAAAGTAAAATTATTTCTAAGAGAGATAAGGAAATGTTAGCATATCATGAAGGTGGACATGCTCTTGTTGCTTCATTAATTCCTTTTGCAAGTAAGGTTCATAAAGTTACTATAATACCTCGTGGTGATGCAGGTGGATATATGATGCCTTTACCAGAAGAAACTTTAGGTAAAACAAGAGAACAAATTTTAGCAGAAATTAAGGTATTATTTGCTGGAAGAGCCGCAGAAGAATTGATGATGGATGATATTGCAACTGGAGCATATTCTGATATTAAAAGGGCTACAGAACTTGCTAAACTATTGATTAGTAGTGTAGGTATGAGTGAATTAGGACCTATTAATTATGAGCATTCTGATAATGGATTTATGCTTTCATCAGATATGAGTAATGAAACAGCCAGAGAAATTGATTTAGAAGTAAGAAAATTACTTAAGGAAAAATATTCTGAAACTTTAAATCTTTTAAGAGATAATAAAGATAAATTAGAAAATATAGCTAAACTACTTAAAGAAAAAGAAACAGTAACTGGTTCTGAAATAAGAGCTATAGTATCTGGTTTATCTGTAGACGAAGTATTAAACTTAAATGATGAAGATTTAGAAAAATATTATTAAATATATGATATAACACCTTGACAAAATCCAAAAAATTTTGTAGAATAGAGTGTATTAATACGAAATTACATGTAATGACATAATTACAATTAAATTATGTAGAAAGGAGCTCAAAATGGCAGTACCTAAGAAAAGAACGTCAAAAGCGAAAAGAAATATGAGAAGAGCACATGATTCAATAAATGCTCCGCAATTCGTTGTTGAAGCAAATGGTAGTGTAAGAAGACCTCACAGATTAAATCTTGAAACAGGTGAATATAGAGGAAGAAAAGTACTAAAAGCATCAGCAGAAGAAATAGTTGAATAGATAAAATACATCTTTTAGATGTATTTTTTTTTAAGGAGGTAAATGGTATGTATTTATTACATTTTTTTAGGAATTTGTTTCATAAAAAAAATACGGGTATATTAATATTTTTCTTTATTAATATAATGTTTATATATTTTTTATTTAGTTTAGCTGGAACAAGTTCTTTTAATTTTATATATGCAATTTTATTATATCTTTTTTCTTTATATATAGCATTATCGCCTATTGGTGAAAGAATAATAAGATGGCAACTTGGTTGTAAGCAAATTACTGATCCTGTTGTTAAAAATAGGTTGGATAGAATATTTTATGAGGTATATAATAAAGCTAATATATCTAATCCAGAATTAGCAGATGATATAGAGATATTTATGACTAATGATATGTATATGAATGCTTTTGCTACTGGTCGTAAAACAATTTGTGTTACAAGAGGTTTATATGAAAATCTAAATGATGAACAAATAGAAGCAGTTTTAGCACATGAGTTTTCTCATATATTACATAAAGATACAGATTTATTGTTGATAATAATGGTAAGTAATATGATAATGAACTTTATTTTAATAATTGCTAGAAGTTTTGCTCATATATTTGCTGTAAATATGTCAAAAGAAAAAGGATATTCATATGCACGTTCTAGAATAATGATAGATTTACTAATTTCAGGTGTATTTCAAATTTGGACTAAATTAGGAGTAATGTTAGTTTTATCATCAAGTAGAAATCAAGAGTTTGTAGCAGATGGATATGCTAAAAAATTAGGCTATGGTGAAACACTTGCAAATGTATTATATATCTTAAATCAAGGTAATGTAGGGAAACATAGTTTGGCTCAAACTTTAATGTCATCACACCCTAGTGCAGGAGAAAGAATAGAAAAATTAAGAGAAGTATAATTTAGGTGATTTTAATCACCTTTTTTTATTGTATTTACAAATATTTATACAACCTTTAATTATTCACAAAAAGTCTAAAATATGATATAATTTATAAGAATAGATTTTTATAAGGGGTAATAAAATGAACAAAAAATATGAAGTATTAGAATATCATAAAATACTAAATAATTTAATAGATAAATCAAAATTAGAAATTACAAAAGAAAAATTTATTGACTTAAAAATATATACAGAAAAAAGCGAATTGGATAAAGAATTTTCAATATTACAAGATTTATTAGATTTTTATAAATATGATGGTGGATTTGACTTAGAACAATTATCAAATATAAGAAGATTTTTAAAACCTATTTCTATTTTTGGTAATTATCTTGAATCAGAGGATTTAGATGAACTAAGAAAAAACTTGATAGTTTATAGAGTATCTAAATCTAGAGCTAAAAATGTAAGAGATAAATATAAACAAATATGGAATATATTTAAAGATGTTAATGATTTAAAAGATTTAGAAAACTTCATAGATGAGGTTGTAGATGATAATGGTAATATTAAAGATAATGCAAGTTTAACTTTGGTTGATATTAGAAAGCAAAAAACTATTATATTTAATAATATTAAAGAGAAATTTGATGCTTTAATTAATAATAAGGATACACAAAGAGCTATTCAAGATAAGATTATTACTAAAAGAAATGAAAGATATGTAATTGCAATTAAAACAGATTTTAAAGGATTGGTAAGGGGTATAGAACATGATAGATCATCAACGGGTTCTACTTCATTTATTGAACCTTTAAACGTTGTTTCTTTAAATAATAAACTAAGAGAATATGAAGCAAGGGAAAAAGAAGAAATTAGAAAAATATTACTAAGAATAACTGAAATATTAAGAGGTAAATTAGAAGATTTAGAATTAGTTCAAGATATATTAGAAAGAATAGATTTCTTAAATGCTAAAGTTGAATATGCTATAGATACAAAATCTAATATACCTAAAATAATAAATAATACTAAAATACATTTAGTGGATGCAAGACACCCTTTTATATCTAAAGATAAGGTTGTACCTTTAAGTTTTGATTTAGATGAACATGATAAAATAATGTTGATTACAGGTCCTAATACTGGAGGAAAAACAGTTTCATTAAAAGTAGCAGGTTTATTTACTTTAATGGCACTTTCAGGACTTGCAATACCAGCAAGTGAAAAATCAATAATTGGTATGTTTGATAATGTACTTTCTGATATTGGTGATGAACAAAGTATAGAGCAGAGTCTTTCATCTTTTTCATCTCATGTTAGATCTATATCAGAAATTTTAAATCAAGCTACCTCTAAATCGTTAATTCTATTAGATGAGCTAGGTTCTGGTACAGATCCAAGTGAAGGTTCTGCTTTTGCAATGGCAATTATTGATCATATTTTAGAAAGAAAAATAAAATCTTTAATTACAACACACTATAGTCAAGTAAAAGCACATGCATATACTCATGAAGGAATTAAATCGGCTTCTATGGAATTTAATGCAGAAACTCTATCTCCTACTTATAGGTTACTTGTAGGTATACCTGGGGAATCAAATGCTTTAATTATTGCTTCTAAATATGGAATAAGTAAAGATATTATTGATAATGCAAAATCATATATTAGTGAAGATAATAGAGAAGTTGAAAAAATGTTATCTTCTATAAAAGAAAAAAATGATACATTAGAAGCAATGAACTTGGAGGTTAACAAACTTAAGGAAGAATTAGCTAATGAAAAAGCTAATTATGAATACAAGATAGCTGAATTTGAAAAAGAAAAGAATAATGTATTAAAAGAAGCTTATGATAAAGCAGAAAACTATATTAAAGATATGCAAAATAAAGCAAAAGCTCTAGTAGATAAGATTAATTCTGATAATGTAAAAAAAGAAGAAGCTAAAATTTTACAAAAGAATATGAATATGATAAAGCAATATATTGAAGATAGTAAAAAAGAAAATGTAGTTGTAAAAAAATATACTAAGTCAGATATTAATTTTGAAGTTAATGAAGAAGTATTAGTAAAAACTTTAAATCAAGTTGGTAAGGTTATGAGAGTAATACCAGAAAAAAATTCATTACAAGTTCAAGCAGGTATATTAAAAATAATGGTTTCTGTTGATGATGTAGCTAAAATACCAAAGAAAAAAAATACACGTCAAACTAATGTTGTTAATGCAAAAGTAACATTAGTTAAAGGTGAAATAGATGTTAGAGGTAAAAATGCTGAAGAATCTATAGAGGAAATAGAAACATACTTTAATAGAGCAATTTTAAATGGATTTACAACTGTAGCAATTATTCATGGTAAAGGTACCATGGTACTTAGAAAAAAAATCCATGAATATTTAAAAAAATCAGTTTATGTTAAAGAATTTAAGGATGGTCATCCAAGTGAGGGTGGGTTAGGAATAACTATTGTAACTTTAAAATAGAGGAGTAATAATGAAAATATATAATAGTTTAAATAATAAATTAGAAGAGTTTATACCAATAGAAAAAAATAAAGTTGGAATATATGTTTGTGGGCCAACTGTTTATAACTTTATACATTTTGGAAATTCTCGTCCTGTAATAGTATTTGATACTTTAGCAAGACATTTTATTAATAAAGGGTATGAAGTAAATTTTGTTCAAAATTTTACAGATATTGATGATAAAATTATTAAAAGAAGTATAGAAGAAAATTTATCCTTTGAAGAAGTTTCTGAAAAATACATAAAAGAATTTATGAATGATATTCAAAAATTAAATATATTAAACATTGTTAAAAGACCAAGGGTTAGTGAATATATTCCTCAAATAATAAAAATGATAGAAAATTTAATAGATAATGGTTATGCTTATGTTTCTGGTGGAGATGTATTATTTAGAGTAAATAATTATTCAGATTACGGGAAATTATCTAATCAAAAAATAGAAGATTTAAGTGTTGCTGTTAGAATAGATAAGAATGAAAAAAAAGAAAACCCCTTAGATTTTGTACTTTGGAAAGAGAAGAAGGACAACGAACCATTTTGGGATTCTCCTTTTTCAAAAGGAAGACCGGGATGGCATATAGAATGTTCAGCGATGAGCAAAGAATTTTTAGGTGATAATTTTGATATACATGCTGGGGGTATAGATTTATTATTTCCTCATCATGAAAATGAAAGAGCACAAAGTATTTGTTCTTGTAATGAAAAATCAACATTTGCTAGATATTGGATGCATAATGGATTTTTAGAGATTAACGGAGAAAAAATGAGTAAATCTTTAGGTAACTTTATTACTCTAAAAGATGTATTAAAAAATTATTCTGGAGATATAGTTAGATTTTTTATGTTATCTACTCATTATAGAAAACCTATTAATTATTCTATAGAAAATTTAGAAATTTCAAAAAAGACTTTGCAGTCAATTATTGAGAATATTTCTAGATACAAAAAAATAGACATAATTAATTCAAAAAATGATGATGATATAAAAGATTATATAAGAGAATTTGAAAATAATTTTAATTCAGCATTAGATGATGATTTAAATACCCCACTTGCTATTTCACAAATACACGATTTAATTAGAAAAGTAAATAAAAAATTAAGTGAAAATAGTTTTAAAGAATTAGAATATGTAATTAATATTTTGGAAAAATATATAAAAAATGTGTTAGGAATAGAGATGGAAATAGAAAAAAATGATGAGATAACTGAAAAATTAATAGAATTATTAAATAGTATAAGAGATGAAGCAAGATTTAATAAAAATTATGCATTATCTGATAAAATACGTGATGAATTACTAAAATTAGGTATAAAAACATCTGATAGAAAGGTAAAATAAATGTTTAAAAAGAATTTTATAAAAAGAATTATTAGATCACTGAGAATAAATAAAAGTATATCAATAGATTTAGGTACAGCCAATATTTTAATTTATGATAAACAAGAAGATAAAATAGTATTAAATGAACCTTCAGTATTAGCTAGAGATAAAAAAACTGGGAAAGTAATAGCTGTAGGGAAAGATGCTAGAGAAATGCTTGGTAAAACACCAGATAGTATTGAAGCTATTAAACCTTTAAAAGATGGAGTTATAGCTGATTTAGATGCTACTAGAGAAATGTTATCACATTTTATGTATAAAATTTATGGTAGCTCTATTTTTAAACCAGAAGTAATGATTTGTGTACCTTTAGAAGTTACACCTGTTGAAAGGAAAGCACTATTTGATTCAGTAAGTGGGGCAAAAAAAATATATATAATTGAAGAAGGTAGAGCTGCAATTATTGGTTCAGGTATTGATATTTCTAAACCTGCAGGGAATATGGTTATAGATATAGGTGGAGGATCTACTGACGTTGCTATATTATCTTTAGATGAAGTAATTGCTTCTAAATCAATAAGAATAGCTGGAAATAAATTTGATGAAGATATAGTTAGATATGTTAGAAATAAATATAATTTATTAATAGGTGATAGAACTGCTGAATTAATAAAAAAAGAATTAGGTACAGCTTTATATGAAGAAAAACCAAGAGTAATGACTATTAAAGGTAGACAATTAGAAATACAAACACCAGTATCATTAGAAATTAACTCTAATGAAGTATATGAAGCTATTAAGTCATCTCTTTATTCTATTATAAATGCTACGAAAGAGGTTTTAGAAAAATCACCACCTGAATTAGCAGCAGATATACTGGATAATGGAATAGTAATGACAGGTGGAGGATCTATGATTAAAGATTTTACTACTTTAGTTGAAAAAGAAGTTAAAGTAAAAGTATATTTATCAGAACATCCACTTGATTCTGTAGTACTTGGCGGAGGAAGAGCTTTTGATAATAAAAATTTATTAAAAACATTACAAATGAGAGAGAATTAATATGAATGTATTTGAAAATGAAATATTAAATTTAAAAAAAAGCGCTACTTTTTTACTTTATGCAGATAATAGAATTTCTTTATTAGATAAGGCAAAAGAATTTGCTAATTTATTAATAGTTGAAAACAGTAATGATATATTAAATCATCCAGATGTATCATATTATTCTGATATAAAAATAAGTGATGTAAGAGATATTATTATTAGTTCTGTTGAAAGTCCATATATTTCTAATAAAAAAATATATATTATAAATTCAATAGAAAATTCTAAAAAAGAGCCTTTAAATGCACTACTAAAAGTAATTGAAGAGCCTCCTAAAAATGTATATTTTATTCTTTTGACAAGAAGACTTGAAATACTTGAAACTATAAAGTCAAGATCTATTATTTTAAATTTAAATTTATCTATAAATACTGATATAGTTAAAAATAATTTGTCTGTTTTTGATTTTTATGAAAATAATTTAGATTATTTAAACCTATATTTAGATAATGTTGATAAAATTGATATTAATATATATGAAATAGAAGAAATAGATGAAATTTTTAGTTCAATTAAAAATATATTTGATGATAAAAATATATATTCTATAACTGCATATCAATGTGCAATTAGATATTTAATAGAAAATATTAAATTTATGAAAAAATTAGATGTGTTGATGGTTAAAGAAAGACTTATGTCAATACTTTTAGTAAACAATGATAACAAGAAGACTAGAGAAAGAATAAAAATGTTTATGAATACATGTATTAACAAATATTCTAAGTTAAAAAACGCAAGATATCTTGACAAACTTATTGAATATAAACTAGCTATTGATAACAATGTTAATATAAAATTATTAATGTTTTTATTCATACATACTTTATCAAAAATTTAAAGAAAATGGTGACAAAAATGTCTATAGGAATATTTGACTCGGGTATGGGTGGAATAACTGTATTAAATGAAATAAGGAAAAAATATCCAGAAATTGATATACATTTTTATGCAGATACAGCTAGACTACCTTATGGAGAAAAGACTAAAGAAGAAATACTAAGATATTCGGAAGAAATAGTAGAATTTTTATTAAAGAAAAATGTTGAATTGATTGTTATTGCATGTAACACTGCAACTTCATTAGCATTAGATGAAATAAAAAATAAAATTGATACAAACATTATAGGTGTAATAGAAGCGGGAGTAAATGGTGTAATAAATTTAAAAAGTAAAAATGTTGGATTAATTGCAACCACAGCTACTGTAAAATCTAATAAATATGAAAAAGTGTTAAAAAATATTGATGAAAATATTTCTTTATATACACAACCTTGCCCCTTATTTGTTACAACGATAGAAAGTGGTGAAATAAAAGGGGAAAATATTGATAAATTAATAAATCAGTATGTGAATAATATAAGTAAAAATATAGATACTTTAATATTAGGATGCACACATTATTCTATAATAAAATCTTCAATAAAAAATATCTATAATAATTTAAATATTGTGGATCCTTCTGTTGAGATTATAAATATAATAGAAAAAAGAAATTTAATAAAAAATAAACATGAAAATTCGAGTACTAATTATTATGTTTCTGGAGAAAAGCAACAATTTAAAAATAATCTTAAAAAAATATTTTCAATAGAGACCGATAATATTTTTGAGATAAAAGGAGAATAAAATGTATGAATATTTTGAAGGGGTAATAACAATTAAAAACTTAAATTATGTTGTTATAGATATAAATGGAGTAGGATATAAAATATATACTTCAATAAAAACTTATGATAAATTAAATTCGATAGGTAAAAAAGATAAACTTTTTATACATACTATAGTTAAAGAAGATGATATATCTTTTTTTGGATTTAAAGATGAACTTGAAAGAAGCATATTTCTAGAATGTATTGCAATAAATGGAATAGGTGCCAAAAAAGCAATAGCAATTTTATCAAATTTTGAATTTGAAGAACTAGCAGCTATAGCTTCTTCAAAAAACTTTAAGGAATTAGCTAAAGTTCCTGGTATAGGAATGAAAAAAGCTGAGAAAATTATGGTGGATTTATCTGATAAATTAGAAGGTTTAAGAATATCTAAAACTGCAACAAGTCAAGAAATGCTTGAAATGTACAATAAAAAAGAGAATTTAAAATTAGCTCTAGAATCTTTAGGATATGAGAAAGTAAATGTAAGTAATTTAATTGAAGATAGCATGATAAAAGAATTAAATATGCAAGAATTAATAAAACTTGCATTATTGAATATTAATAAAAAGAAAAAGTAGGTGAAATTATGAATTTATCATGGATATTGATAATAATTGGAGCTATGATGTGGGGTATAGATGGAGTATTATTAACACCACGTTATTTTCAATATGGGATATATAATGTGCTATTAATAGTATTTATTGCACATTTATTGCCTTTTATCTATATGTTGATTACAAATAGAAAATATACACAAGATATAAAAAAAATTAAACCATTAGATATATTTTATTTTATATTAATAGCTTTATTTGGAGGAACTATAGGTACATTATCTATAGTAAAGGCATTACAATTAAGTGAATTTAATCCATATAGTTTAGTAATATTAATCCAAAAATCTCAACCAATTTTTGCGATATTATCAGCTTATATATTGTTAAAAGAAAAGATAACTAAAAAATTTAAAATAATATTTGTGATTTCATTATTATCATTATATTTTTTAACTTTTGGACTGAATAGTCCATTGAACATAGAGCTGAAATCTATATATCCAGCTTTATATTCGTTAATTGCTGCAATATCTTTTGGATTATCTACTACTTTTAGTAGGAAGGTTGCTGTTAAATTTAACGCAAATTTATCTACTTTTATTAGATTTATGTTTACATCAATAATTACTTTAATATTATTGTTAAAAAACTTTACACAAACTAAAACTGATATCATATATATTGCACAAAATAAGCAAATATTAATACTTGCATTGATAATATCAGTGTGGGGTATGATAGCTGCAAAGTTATACTATAAAGGACTACAAAAAACTAAGGCAATTTATTCAACTATTTGTGAATTAGCCTTTCCATTAACATCAGTATTTATTGATATGTTTCTATTAGGAAATTATTTAGATCCAATAAGAATTACAGCTGGTTTAGTTTTATTAATTAGTATTGTTTATTTAAATACAAGCAATCAATAAGGAGTATAAAAATGGAATATATTAAAATAAGAGGAGCTAGAGAACATAATCTTAAAAATATTGATATAGATATACCAAAGAATAAGTTTGTTGTAATTACAGGAGTTAGTGGAAGCGGAAAATCTTCACTTGCTTTTGAAACAATATATTCTGAGGGACAAAGAAGATATGTTGAGAGCTTGTCTGTTTATGCAAGACAATTTATAGGTCAAATGAAAAAACCAGAGTTAGATAGTATAGAAGGATTATCACCAGCTATTTCTATAGAACAAAAATCAGTATCAAAAAATCCTAGATCTACAGTAGGTACTATGACTGAAATTTATGACTATATGAGATTATTATGGGGTCATATAGGTAATGCTCATTGCCCAATATGTAATACTTTGGTAAAGAAACAAAGTATAGAAGAAATTACAAATGAAGTTTTTTCAAGATGTAGTGAAAAAGATAAATTAATGTTTCTTTCACCTTTAGTTGTTGACAAAAAAGGAAGTTTTAAAAACCTATTTATTAATCTATCTAGACAAGGATATTTAAGAGCAAGAGTTGATGGAGTTATTTATGAATTAGATGATACTATAGAACTTGATAAAAATAAAAGACATAGTATAGAATTAATAACAGATAGAATAGTTTTTAAAGAAGAAAATATTTCAAGAATAAATGAAGCAATTGTAAATGCAACTAAATTATCTGAGGGAAATTTAATTGTTAATATTAATGGTGTAGATCATAAATACAGTGAGAATTTTGTTTGTAGTAATCATCCGGAAATTTCTTTCCCTGAGATTAATCCTAGACTTTTTTCATTTAATGCACCTTATGGAGCATGTGAAGAATGTAATGGACTAGGTTCATCTCTTGAAGTTAATATGGATGCAATATTAATAAATGATGAATTATCGATAAACGAAGGTGCATTATCTATAGTTGGAGGAAGTTCTCCAACTTCATGGACATGGAAACTTTTTATGGCTTTTTTAGAAGGACATAATATAGACCCAAATATTCCTTTTAAAAATCTTAAAGATTACGAAAAAAATTTAATTTTTTATGGTAGTGATAAAGAATATCATTTTGCTATACATACAAAAGAATATAATTATGATGGTTTTAGAACATTTGAAGGGTTAATTAATCTTGTAAAAAGAAGACATAAAGAATCTATGAGTGAATCAAATAGAGAAGAGATACAAAATAGATATATGATAGAAACTAAATGTTCTAAATGTGCAGGTAAAAGATTAAATGACACTGTACTTTCAATTACTATTAATGATAAAAGTATTATTGATGTAACTAATATGAGTATTGTAAATTCATTAGAATTTTTTGAAAATTTAAAATTAACCGATAAAGAAAAACAAATTGCTGAGGAAATTTTAAAAGAGATAAAGAATAGACTTTCATTTTTAATTAATGTTGGACTTGATTATTTATCATTAGATAGGATGACTAAAACACTTTCTGGAGGAGAATCACAACGTATAAGACTTGCAACACAAATTGGGTCAAGGCTTACTGGAGTAATATATGTTTTAGATGAACCAAGTATAGGATTACATCAAAGAGATAATGATAAATTACTGAAAACTTTAAAAGATTTAAAAAATATAGGTAATACATTAATAGTTGTTGAACATGATGAAGATACTATGATAGAATCTGATTTTTTAATAGATATTGGACCTGGTGCAGGAAAGTTCGGAGGAGAAATTATTGCAAGTGGTACACCTGCTGATATAATAAATGATGGTAAAACATTAACAGCTAAATATCTTAATAAAGAAATTCAGATTAATAAGACACAAAAAATTAGAAAATCTAATGAATATTTAAAAATTAATAACTGTACTGGAAATAATCTAAAAAATGTAAATTTAAAAATACCATTAGGAATATTTACTGTTGTTACAGGTGTAAGTGGTAGTGGTAAATCTAGTTTAATAAATCAAACGCTTTACCCAATATTACACAATAGACTTAATGAAAAAACTTTATTTCCATTATCACATGGTAAAGTAGAGGGTATAGATAATGTAAAAAAAGTTATAAACATTGATCAAAGTCCTATAGGTAGAACTCCTAGGTCAAATACTGCTACATATACTAAAATATTTGATGATATTAGAGGATTGTTTTCAGAAACTAACGATGCTAAAATAAGAGGATTTGATAAAGGTAGATTTTCTTTCAATGTAAAAGGTGGTAGATGTGAAACTTGTTCTGGAGCAGGTATAAATAAAATAGAAATGAACTTCTTACCAGATGTTTATGTTGAATGTGAAATGTGTAAAGGTAAAAGATATAACAAAGAAACTTTAGAAGTTAAATACAAAGGTAAAAATATTTCTGAAGTATTAGATATGAGTGTTATAGATGCTTTTGAATTTTTTGAAGCAATTCCTTCACTTAAAAGAAAATTACAAACTTTAATAGATGTTGGAATGGACTATATTTCACTTGGACAACCAGCTACAACACTTTCTGGAGGAGAAGCACAGAGAATAAAGCTTGCATCAGAATTATCTAAAGTTGCAAAAGAAGGTACTATGTATATACTAGATGAACCAACAACTGGTTTACATTTTGAGGATGTAAGAAAACTATTGATAGTTTTAGATAGATTGGTTTCAAAGGGAAATAGTGTTGTTGTAATAGAGCATAATTTAGATGTTATTAAATGTGCTGATTATATTATAGATATAGGTCTTGAAGGTGGAGATAAAGGTGGATATATAGTTGTTGAAGGCACACCGGATAAAATAATGAAACATAAAGATTCATATACAGGTAAATTTTTAAAAAAACATATAAATAAATAGGAGGAAATATGCACATCAATGAAGTAGTAAAGAATTTACAAATTTCAATTATTAGACAAATTTCGGCTAGAATGCCTGATTTTAAAAATGGTATCAATATGACTATAGGGGAACCAGGTAATGATATACCTTATGAATTAAAAAAATATATGTCAGATATCACTTTAAATCAAAAAATTGGGTATACAAATACAGGTGGTGCTATAGAATATAGAGAGGCAGTTGCTAAATACTATAATAAACTTTATGGTTCAAATTATACTTGGAAAAATGCATTAGCAAATGCAGGATCTACTGAAGGTATATCATCATTTTTAAGAACTGTATTACAACCAGGTGACGAGGTAATTATGCCTACACCAACTTATCCTGGATATGAACCTAATATTTTATTAATGGATGCTAAACCTGTTTTTATAGATTTAAAACACGTTGATTTTGAATTAACAGCTGAAATTCTAGAACAATATATTACTCCAAAAACAAAGGTTATCATTTTAACTTATCCAAACAATCCAACTGGTACAGTTATGCCTCTTGAAGAAATGGATAAGGTTGCTGAATTATTAAGAAAACACGAAATATATTTATTAAGTGATGAAATATATTCAGTACTTGCATTTGATGAATATCATTCTTTTGCAAGATACACAGATTTAATTGATAAAATAGTAGTTATTAATGGTTTTTCTAAATCACATTCAATGACAGGGTATAGAGTAGCTTATACACTTGCATCTGAAGAAATTATTGATAATATGAATAAGGTAGGACAATATACTATGACTGGTGTTAATACAGTAGGACAATTAGGTGCAATTTATGCCTGTGAGCATATTCCTACTAGGGAAGATGTTGTTGAAGTAAATAAAGCTAAATTAATACGTATGACTAAAGGATTAAGAGAAATAGGTTTTAAAGTAATTGAGCCAAAAGGAGCTTTCTATTTATTTGTTGATTATACAATGTTTTCAGATAAAAATTCTCTTGATTTTGCCTTAGATGTATTAGAAAAAACTGAGTTAGGAATAGTTCCTGGTATTTGTTTCAATGTAGAAGGATTTTTTAGATTATCAGTTACTCAAAGTGATGATGTTATAGATGAGGCAATGGAAAGACTAAGAAAATATGTTGAGAATGAATGCAAATGAAAAAAGGTGAAATAATAAGCTTAAAAATATCTGGTATTGATTTTCCTTCTAAACCATATGGTTATTTAGAAAATGATGAAAGAAAATGTTTTGCTAACATGAATGTAGTACCAGGTCAAACTATAAAAGCTAGTATAGGTAAGATAAAAAACAATAAAATAGAACTTAGAAATATAGAAATTGTTGATTCTGATGAAAATGTTTCTATACCATTTTGTAAAAAATTTAATACTTGTGGAGGTTGTACTTTTCAATACCTTAATTATGAAGAACAGGCTAACCTTAAAGCAAAATTTGTATATAAATTAATAGAAAATAGTATAAAAAATAGAGCATATATTACTTTACCCGTTGTTACTATGGAAAAGAATAAAGAATATAGAAATAAAATGGAATTTAGTTTTGGTAATGAATTTAAAGATGGTCCAACTATTTTAGGATTACATAAAAAAAATTCGTTTCATGACATTGTTAATGTAAATGAATGTAAATTAATGGATGAAAATTTTAGAAATATAACTAAATTTACTAATTATTTTTTTTCAAGTAAAAATATACCTTTTTATCATAGACTGACTCATATAGGATTTTTACGTAATTTAGTGATTAGAAAAGGTGAAAAAACAAGAGAACTTGGGGTTAATATTGTTACAACATCACAGGGAGATTTTTCTATTATTGAAGAATATAAAAATGGTTTACTTAAACTTGATTTAAATATGGAATTAAAATCTATTATTCATACAATAAATGATGATAAATCTGATTCTGTAAAAGCAGATAAAGAAATAATTTTACATGGTAGTAGAGATATTAGAGAAAAAATATTTGACTTATATTTCAAAATTAGTCCATATTCTTTTTTTCAAACTAATTCCTTTGGTATTGAAAAGCTTTATCAACAAGTTATAGATAATTTAATATATATAACAAAAGAAGATGAAAAACCTATAGTATTTGATTTATTTAGTGGTACTGGAACTATAGGTCAAATTGTTGCTAAGTACTCAAAAGAGGTTTATGGTATAGAACTTATAGAGGAAGCAGTGATAAAAGCAAATGAAAATGCTGTAGAAAACGGGATTAAAAATGCCAAATTTATTGCAGGTGATGTTTTTGAAAAATTAAAAGTTTTAGATGATGAAAATATTAAACCTGATATAATAATAGTAGATCCACCTAGAAGTGGAATAGGTGAAAAAACAATATTAAAATTAGTAGAATATAGCATAGATAATATAATATATGTATCATGTAATCCAAAAACTTTAGCAGATGATTTAAAGATATTTGAAGATAATGATTATATATTAAAAAGGCTTGTATGTGTTGATATGTTTGGTTATACACCTCATTTAGAAACTGTAGTCTTATTATCTAAAATATAGAGAGGAAGTAAAATGTTTTATAACAAAGTAAAAGAAAGTGCTGATTATATTTCTTCAATTATTAATACAGAAATAGATGTAGCAGTAATTTTAGGGAGTGGATTAGGAAAATTAGTAGATATTATGGAGGAAAAAATTTATATTCCATATAAAGATATACCTAATTTTCCTGTTATTTCAGTAGTGGGACATGCTGGTAATATAGTCTATGGAAAAATTGGAAATACAAAAGTACTTGCATTACAAGGTAGGTTTCATTATTATGAAGGATTTACAATGAAAGAAACTGCTTACCCTGTTTATGTAATGAAATTATTAAATATTAAAAAAATGATAGTTACAAATGCATGTGGAGGAATTAATCCTAACTTTAAACCTGGAGATTTAATGATAATAGATGACTTTATTAATTCGGTGAGTGATAATCCTTTAAGGGGTTCAAATGATGAAAGGTTTGGAGTTCGTTTTCCAGATATGTCTGAACCATATAGTCTAAAGTTAAGAAATATGGCTAAAAGTATTGCTGATGATTTAGGAATAGAAACTAAAAATGGAGTATATACTTTTTTTCAAGGCCCATATTATGAAACGGCAGCAGAAATACGTATGTATGGACGTTCAGGAAGCGATGCAATAGGTATGTCAACTGTTCCTGAAACTATAGTTGCAAATTATGTTGGAATTGAAACATTAGGAATATCTTGTATAACAAATATGGCAACAGGTTTACGTGTGGGTTCTCATTCACACGAAGAAGTTGTTGCAATAGCTGAGGAAACAAGTAAAAAGTTATGTAAATGGATGGAAGAATTTATTAGACAATTAAAAAAATAAAAAGTACCGATTAATTTTAGTCGGTTTTTCTTATATAAAAAAGGAATAATATAAAAATAATATTAGCTAGTGCTTCACCTAGAAGAAAAGAAATACTTTCACTGTTATTTGAATACTTTAAAATCCAAATATAGGATTTTCATAAAAAAATACTGTGAAGGTTTAAATATTACAGATCCAATATTACTTACAAAAAATTATCGAAAGCTAAAGTATATGATGTATATTTTTGCAATAATTCTATTGAAAATATTAAATTTTATGTTGATAATTATAAGGAATATGATAAGTCTGGAGCATATGGAATACAAGATGTTGGAGTAATTTTAGTAGATAAAATTGATGGTTCATATCAAAATGTTATGGGTCAAATTATATAATGAAATAATAAATATAACTGGGAGTAAAATATGATAAAAGTTTTATTTGTTTGTCATGGTAATATTTGTAGAAGTACTATGGCAGAATCCATGTTTACAAATATGGTAAAAAATATGAATTGCTATGATGATTTTCTTATAGATTCTGCAGCAACGAGTACTGAAGAGATTGGTAATCCACCACATTATGGTACTGTTAAAAAACTAAAGGAAAAAAATATACCAATAGTTGAACATTATGCTAGACAGATTACTAGAGAAGATTTTATAAATTTTGATTATATTATAGCAATGGATGAAAATAATATTAGAAATATTGAAAGATTTTTAAAACATAAAAACGATAAAGTATATAAGTTATTAAATTTTAATAATACTAATGATGATATTACTGATCCATGGTATACAAATGATTTTGAAAAAACATATTTAGATATAAAGAAAGGTCTTGAAGCTTTTATAAAAAAAATAAAATAAAATTATTGGAGGGATTTATGATAACTACTAAAACTAGAATAGGAAATTTTGAATTTAATAATTGTATTATGAATGCAGCAGGAGTTTATTGTTATGATAAAGAAGAATTAGAAAAAGTTCTTAATTCTGAAGCTGGAACATTTGTAACTAAAACTGCTACACTTAATGTTAGAGAAGGTAACCCAACTCCACGTTATAAAGATACTGAACTTGGTAGTATTAATTCTATGGGATTACCAAATCTAGGTTTTGATTATTATCTAGACTATTTATTAGAATTACAAGATAAATATCCAAATAGAACATTTATATTTTCTTTAGTTGGTTTAAGTAAGGAAGAAACTCATACCTTATTAAAAAAAGTACAAAATAGTGACTTCAAAGGATTAGTTGAATTAAATTTATCTTGCCCTAATGTTCCAGGAAAACCACAGATAGCCTATGATTTTGATACTACAGAAACTATTTTAAAAGAAGTTTTTGAATATTTTAATAAACCACTTGGTTTAAAATTACCTCCATATTTTGATTTAGTACATTTTGATCAAGCTGCAGAAATATTTAACAAATTTCCAATTGTATTTATAAACTGCATTAATAGTATAGGAAATGGGTTAGTAATTGAAGATGAAAAAGTTGTTATTAAACCTAAAAATGGTTTTGGTGGAATAGGCGGAGAATATGTTAAACCAACAGCTTTAGCAAATGTTCATGCATTTTATAAAAGAATAAGAAAAGATATAAATATAATAGGTACAGGCGGAGTATTAACTGGTAGAGATGTTTTCGAACATATACTTTGCGGTGCATCAATGGTTCAAATTGGAACTACACTACATAAAGAAGGTCCTGAAGTATTTTCAAGAATTACTAATGAATTAAAAGAAATAATGAAAGAAAAGGGCTATAGTAGTATAGAAGAGTTTAGAGGTAAGTTAAAATATATGGACTAAGATAATATTAATTGAATTCCTCAAACTAATATGATAAAATTACTTGTAGAGGAAGGAGAATTAATGGCAATAGTTAAAATAAAAAAAATGCAAAAACCAAACATTTTATTTGGTGTCGTATTAAATAATCTTGAATCAAACTTATACAACGCTGTATCTAATAGAAAATTAGCTAATGAAGTTTTAAAAGAAAGTCTCAATATTAATTCTAGAAGATTAATTCAAATAGTAGAAGTTGTTAGTGCTAATGACGAAGTATTAGATTTATTAGTTGTATATGATGCAATAGTAAATGAGAAGGAAGAAATAAAATTATTAAGTTCTCTAAAAGTAGAGGAATTTAATTTTCATATTTTTAATTTTAGTAGAAAGGAAAAGGTAGATATTGAAAATATTATACAAGGTTTCAATGTCTATAGGTAAAAAAATGAAAAAAATTATTAAATTATTATTTATTGTTTGTTTTTCACTAGTAACTATTAGTTGTAGTAGTGCAGGAGAAAAATTCGTAACAAGTTTTTTAGGAGAAAAATTATTTAATTTAACTGAGGAAGAAAAATTTGCTAATAAAATGAAAAGTTATAAACTTGATGCAGTTATTAAGACGACTAAAGGAGATATGAAAGTTTATCTTTACCCAGAAGCTGCCCCTAAATTAGTTGCAAACTTTGTTTTTTTAGCTCAAAACAATTATTATGACAATTTAAAATTTCATAGAGTAAGTGTAAATAATATTATACAATCAGGGGATAGAGCAGGCGATGGTACAGGTACTCCTGGATATTTATTAAATGATGAATTTAGTTTCTTGAAATTTGATAGAGCAGGTATGTTAGCTATGGCAAATGCAGGGAAAAATACTAATGGTTCACAAATTTTTATTACTTTACAAAAGGCTGAAGAATATAACAATGATTACTCTATAATTGGCAATTTAAAAGATAGAAATGATTTATCTATAGCAAGATTAATAAGACAAGAAGATTCTATATTGGATATAGAAATTTCAGGATATAATGTAAATGAATTTTTAGGAAACTTTGATAAAGAAGTTAAAGAATGGACTGAGAAATTAAAAGCTACAGGTTATGAAGTAAAATAAAAAAATGGAAGATTAATCTTCCATTTTTATTTTTTTAATAAATCTCTTATTTCAGTTAATAACTCTTGATCTTTAGTAATAACAGGTTCAGCTGGTGCTGGTTCTTCAGCAGCTTTTTCTTTTTTAACTTTCATTAAAGCTTTTAATACAAAGAAAATTACTAAAGCTATTATTAAAAAGTCTACAATATTTTGAATAAACATACCATAGTTTATTGCTAAAGCAGGAGTTTCTCCTTCTGCTGGTTTTAAAATAATTTGTAAAGTTTTGAAATCTACATTTCCTAAAATTAATCCAACAACTGGCATAATAATATCGTTAACTAATGAAGCTACTATTTTACCAAAAGCACCACCTATAATTACACCAACTGCTAAATCTATTATATTACCTTTAGCAATAAATTCTTTAAATTCTTTTAACATGATTTCCTCCTTAATTTATATTATACTTTATTATACAATAAAAAGAATTACATTTCAATACATCTTTATTTTTATATATATTTATGGTAAAATATAATAAAAATCATATTAGAGAGGTTAAAATGTCAGATAGAAAACTTAAAAGAAATTTTTCAATAATTGCACATATAGATCATGGTAAATCAACAATAGCGGACAGACTATTAGAGATGACAGGTACTGTAAGTCAAAGAGAAATGAAAGAACAATTATTAGATAGTATGGATCTTGAAAGAGAAAAGGGTATTACAATAAAGGCTCAAGCGGTTACTTTAAATTATATGGCTAAAGATGGAAATGAATATGAATTAAATTTAATAGATACTCCTGGTCACGTTGACTTTATATATGAAGTATCTAGATCACTTGCTGCATGTGATGGAGCATTGTTAGTTGTTGATGCTGCACAGGGTATTGAAGCTCAAACTTTAGCTAATGTATATTTAGCTTTAGAAAATGATTTAGAAATTTTACCAGTAATAAATAAAATTGATTTACCTTCTGCAGACCCAGATAAGGTAATGTTAGAAATAGAAGATGTAATAGGGTTACCTACAGATAATTCTGTTTTAGTATCTGGAAAAACAGGATTTGGTATAGATGATTTATTAGAAGGTATAGTTAAACATATACCAGAACCTCAAGGAGATGTTAATAAACCATTAAAAGCTTTAATTTTTGATTCACATTATGATGATTTTAGAGGAGTTATTACATATATTAGAGTTTTAGACGGTACTATAAGAAAAGGTGAAAAAATAAAAATAATGTCTACAAATAAAGAATTTGAAGTATTAGAAGTAGGAGTATTTTCACCAAAAATGAAAGAAAGGGAATATTTAAATGCTGGATCAGTTGGTTATATAATAACTGGTATAAAATCTATTAAAGATACACAAGTAGGTGATACTATAACAACAGTAAAAAATCCAACAGAATTTGCTTTAGATGGATATAGACCAGCACAAAGTATGGTATTTGCTGGAGTATATCCTATTTCAACTGATGATTATGAAGATTTAAGAGAAGCACTTGAAAAATTACAATTAAACGATGCTTCCTTAACTTATCAACCAGAAACTTCATTAGCTTTAGGATTTGGATTCCGTTGTGGATTTTTAGGGCTATTACATATGGAAATTATAGTAGAAAGATTAAGAAGAGAATTTGGTATTGATTTAATTTCTACAGCACCATCTGTTGAGTATCATGTTACTGTTGAAGGAACTAATAATATGTTGGTTATAGATAACCCAGCAGAGTTTCCTGAAGGTAGAAAACATATAGAAGAGCCATATATTAAAGGTACAATAATAGTACCTAAAGATTATGTTGGTAATGTTATGGAATTATGTCAAGAAAAACGTGGAACTTTTGTAAATATGAGTTTCTTAGATGAAAATAGATCAATGATAGTGTATGATTTACCTCTAGCTGAAATAGTAATTGATTTCTATGATAAATTAAAATCAAGAACTAAAGGTTATGCATCATTTGAATATGAAATGATAGGGTTTAGAGAATCAAATCTGGTAAAAATTGATATATTAGTAAGTGGTCAAGCAGTAGATGCATTCTCATTTATTGCACATAGTGATAATGCTTATTATAGAGGAAGATCAATAGTAGAAAAATTAAAAGAAGTTATACCTAGACAACAATTTGAAATACCATTACAAGCAGCATTAGGAACTAAAGTTATTGCAAGAGAAACTGTTAAAGCTTTAAGAAAAAATGTTTTAGCAAAATGTTATGGTGGAGATATTACACGTAAGAAAAAACTACTAGAAAAACAAAAAGAAGGTAAAAAACGTATGAAGGCAATAGGTAATGTAGAAATACCTCAAGAAGCTTTCTTATCAGTACTTAAATTAAATGATTAAGGGTGAAATAAATGATTAAAAAAGTTATATTCTTTGATGTTGAAACTAATGGTGTAAATGCAACTAACTCTGTATTGTCAATTTCCGCAATGAAAATTACCTATAATACAGAAGATAATAAAATGATTAAATTAGATGAATTTGATAGATTCTATTTTAGAAATGAAGGAGAAGAACCAAATTTTGATGCTTTAAAAATAAATGGATTATTCGATGAATTAATTGAAAAGAAAAGAGAAGAATCAAATGAGAAATATCCAAGAACTTTTAAAGAAGATATAGATAATTTTTATAATTTTTGTGATAATGCAGAGCATTATGTAGCACATAATATTAGGTTTGATAGACAATTTATTCCTTTTAATTTAAAATATCAATTTGATACTATGATAGAAAATATAGAAATAGTTAAAATATTAAATAATACACAAGAATATTATAAATGGCCCAAATTAATGGAATGTGCAAAATTTTACAATATACCTTTAGATGAAAAAGAATTACATAATAGTATGTATGATGTATTAATTATGGCAAGAGTTATGTATAAAATGTTAAAATATCCAGAAGGACAAAAAAAAGTAAGGAGATTTTTAGTTGATAATATTTCAACTAAATTCAGATAGTATGGATTTCAACACATTTTTCTATTTAGCTAATTTTGTAGGAATTATTTCTTTTGCACTTTCAGGTGTATTTAAGGGTATTAAACATGATCACGATTTATATGGAGTTACATTTCTTGCAATTGTGACTTCTGTAGGTGGGGGAGTAATGAGGGATGTTATTTTAAATAAAATACCTTCAGCATTAATTAATCCACATGATATCTACCTTGCAATAGCAACAGCATTAATTACATACATACCTTATTTCATTTTTAAACCAAAATTTGATGAAAATGTTGTAAAAACAGCTATTATGTTTGTATTAGTTTTTGATGCAGTAGGTCTTTCACTTTTTGTATCTATAGGAGCAAATATTGCATTACAAAATAATTTAAATACTATAGGTATAATTATAATGTCTACGATAACATCTGTAGGTGGAGGTATAATAAGAGATTTATTAGCAAATGAAACACCATTTATACTTAAAGAAGATATTTATGCAATATTATGTGTAATAGCAGGATTTTTATATAAATATATGATAGTAGATTTAAAAATTAGTGAGATTAAAACAACAATAATAATATTTTTTGTAGTATTAATAATAAGATTAATAGTAATAAATAAGAAATTAAGTTTACCAAAATAAGGGAATAACCTAATTTTATTTTATATATAAAAAGGAATTATATCGTTAAGAAATAATTCCTTTTTTTATTATAATGTAAATAATAATTCTGTATATGTTGGAATAGTCCAGTATTCTACTGG
This sequence comes from Streptobacillus felis, assembly GCF_001559775.1. Classification (NCBI taxonomy): domain Bacteria; kingdom Fusobacteriati; phylum Fusobacteriota; class Fusobacteriia; order Fusobacteriales; family Leptotrichiaceae; genus Streptobacillus; species Streptobacillus felis. Next base: position 69,426 of record NZ_LOHX01000073.1, read on the forward strand.
GATTTTTGATTCTAAATAATCAATAACTTTTCTGATTTTTGCTTCAAGAATTATAGAATCTTTACTTAATAATCTTGCTTTTTCTTCAAAATCTATTTCATTAATTTGTTGTAATAATTGTGCTAATTCTTTTTTATAGTGTAATAGATAGTTTGAATATGTTTTTATTTCATTTTGTTCTTCTTCAAATAAAATTGTAGGTATATATTTATATGTAAAATTCAATATATATTTATCTATCATATAAATTAGAGTATTGCATTCTGTAAGCCTATTATCAACATATCTATTTAAAAATGCTTTGTATCTTGAATGGCATTCCACCTTGTTTAAAACATTGTTAGATTCAAACATTTTTATTATATCTTTATCAAGATAGAATTGTAAAGCTTCATAAGTGTTAGAAATATTTTTTAACCCTCTTTTTTCAGCTTCTTCATGCCATAATTTACTATATCCATCGCCATTAAATATGATTCTTGAATGTTTTTTATTTGACTCTTTTATTATGCTATTAATTGTTTTCTCTATATTTTTAGAAGATTCTAATTTATCAGAATATTCATTTAATACAGTAGATATTATAGCATTGATAACCATAGATGTATTAGCTGGTGAAGAAGTAGAACCTGGCATTCTAAATTCAAATTTATTTCCTGTAAATGCGAATGGAGAAGTTCTGTTTCTATCATCAAAATCTTGATTAATATTTATCATAGTAACATTTTTCTTTATTTTTTTATCTTTAGAACCATATACAATTTTATCATCGACTAAACTTAATTTTGCATCTTTAAATTTATCTGTAAGATGAGACCCTAAAAATACTGAAATTATACTTGGTGGAGCTTCGTGACCACCTAGTCTATAATCATTAGAACAACTTGCTATCATACTTCTAAGTATTGGATAATATCTATCTACAGCCTCAACCATAGCTGATAAAAATACCATAAAAGTAGGGGATTTAGGATCAAATAAATTTTCACCAGTATCAGTAGCAAGACTCCAATTGTTATGTTTACCTGAACCATTAACATAAGAAAAAGGTTTTTCATGTAATAAAGCAACAAAACCATGTTTAAGAGCTAACTTTTCTAAAGTTTCCATAACTATATGGTTTTGGTCAGCTGCTAAATTTGCCACATCAAATATTGATGCTATTTCAAATTGATTAGGTGCAACTTCATTATGTCTTGTTTTTGCTGATACACCAACTTTCCATAATTCATAGTCTAAATTAGCCATAAAATTAAGTACTTTATCTTTAATCTTACCATAGTAATGAAAAGAACTTTCTTGATTTTTAGGTGTTTTACCTCCAAAAAGAGTACGACCTGTAAACATTATATCTATTCTTTTATCAAAATGTTCTTTCTTAATTAAAAAATATTCTTGTTCAACTCCTAGTGTAGGAATAACATTTTTAACTTCAGTGTAACCTAATAAATTTAATAATCTTGTTGCTGATTTATTAACAGCGTCCATAGATCTTAATAAAGGTAGTTTTTTGTCTAATGCTTCACCATTATATGATATAAATGAAGTAGGAATATATAAAGTTGCACCTAGTTCATTTTCCTTAATAAATGGAGGAGAATTTGTATCCCAAACAGTATATCCTCTTGCTTCAAATGTAGATCTTAATCCACCATTTGGAAAAGAGGAAGCATCAGATTCACCTTTAATTAAATTAGAACCAGAAAATCTGTAAATAAAATCTTTATCTCCGTGAGGTTCAATAAAAGAATCATGTTTTTCAGCAGTTAACTCTGTTAAAGGTTGAAACCAATGACAAAAGTGAGTAGCATTTCTTTTAGTTGCCCAATCCTTAATAGCAGTAGCTATTAGATCAGCATTCTCTTTAGTTAATTCTATTTCACCTTTTTGAACTTTTTTGAATTCTTCAAAGACTTTTTTAGGAACACGTTTCTTCAAATTACTTTCAGTGAAAGCATTTTCACCAAAAATTTTCATAATATTTTCCATTTATTACCTTACCTTTCTATATATTTAATAATTATTTCAATGAAAAAAACTGCTAAAGCAGCAGTTTATTAAAAGGGCGAAATTGCCCACTTAAATGTTTTCTTATAAAATCCAGTTGCGATTGTGGAAATAGTAACCTTCTTTTGCGCAGAAGATGCATGAATAAACTCATTATTTCCAATATAAATACCAACATGGTTTACAGTACTATTTTTATTTGTAGTATCAAAAAATAGCAAATCTCCTATTCTTAAATCATCGATTTTTTTCTTTTGAGCATATGTAGCCATATCCCTTGATACACGAGGTAATTTTATAGATGTATTTTTTGAGAATACATAGTTAACAAATCCAGAGCAATCAAATTTATTGGGACCAACAGAACCCCAAGAATATGGTCTACCTAAATTATTTTTAGCAAATTCTATAATTTTATCTCTAAGTAATACTTCTTCCTCTTTTGAAATTTCAACATTATGTTCTGAAACTTGTATCAATTCATCCAATATTTTATTTAATCTATCATCAGATTCAGTTCTAGAGAAAGTAAGAAATGAAAATAAAGATAAAAATATTAAAATCTTCTTCATGTTTACCACCTCATGAAAATTATATCTTATTATATTAAATATGTCAATTAATTGAAATAAAAAAATAATTTGTATTACATATTAATGTTTTTATGATATAATAAAAAAAAGAAAGGAGAGTAATAAAATGTTTTTAAAAAATAGTGATAATGTGGGAAGACTTGAAGTAATATGCGGAAGTATGTTTTCAGGTAAGAGTGAGGAATTAATAAGAAGATTAAGAAGAGAATCATTTACTAAGCAAAATGTTTTAGTATTTAAACATTCTATAGATAAAAGATATGGCGAAAATGGGATTTTCTCACATAGCCAAGATAGCATAGGTGCTTATCCTGCATCTAATGTAGAAGAAATGGAAAAAATAATTTCTAATCATCCAGATGTAGAAGTAATAGGAATAGATGAAGTCCAATTTTTTGGAAAAGAAGTAGTAGAATTTTGTAAAAAATACGTAGATTTAGGGAAAAGGGTAATAGTTGCTGGTTTAGATCTAGATTTTAAAGCTGAACCATTTCATCCTATGCCAGATTTATTAACTTATGCTGATTCAATTATTAAATTAAAGGCAATATGTATGGTTTGTGGTAAAGATGCATATGCAAGTCAAAGATTGATAAATGGAGAACCTGCATATAGGGATGATCCTATAGTTATGGTTGGAGCAAGCGAAAATTATGAAGCTAGATGTAGAAGACATCATATTGTAAGAGATAGAGGAGATAAGAGAGCAAAAATATACTTCCTATTTGGTACTGATATTAACGCTGGAAAAGAAGAAGTTGAAAATTACATACAATCTAAAAATCTAAATTTAACAACAAAAACTATAAGTATATTTAAAAATGATGAAACAGTTATTGATTTAAGAAATACTATAGAAAAATCATCATATGAATGTGATATTTTATTTATTAGAATTGTTAAAAGTCCTTTAATTCCAATTGAAGGTGAATATAGTATAATAGATTTAATGGCAGAATATAGAAAAATCTCGTCTGTTATTCTGATTTCTAGAAATAGACGTGGAATGATAAATGAAGTTTTAATTTCACATGAAACTATTAGAAAAGCAGATTTAAATTTAGAAGAAATTTATTTCACTACATCTAATAACCCAGAAAAAAAAGAAAATATTAAAAAAATAGAAGATATTATAAATTCAAAAGCTATATTAATTTAAGGAGGAATTTAAGATGAAAAAAATATTTTTACTATTTGCATTTATATCATTAAATAGTTTTTCATATACTAGATTATCATCAGATGAATATTTAGGTGGAATATTTACAAGTAAAGCTACTAAAGAAATAATGAAAGATGCATTTGATTACGAAAACGACTTAGCTGTTGTATCAGATAGAATGGTTACTATAGAAGATGTGAAAATCGACGCAATATCAGGTTTACAAAATTCTATTTATGATTATTCTTATTCAAAATTAAAAACACTATTAGAAGAAACAAAGTTATCGGGTACTAATTTTGATTACGAAACTATGAAGTTAATTGCAGAAGAAGTAGCTAAAGAAATAGTTGAAAACAAAAAATATACAATATCAAAAACTGTTGAAATTCAAAATACTAATAAATACTTAAGTTTAGCTAAAATTTCTAGAGAAGAAGTAAGTAAAATTACAGTAGAAAAATTTAGAAAAAGATTATTTAATGTTGTTCAAAGATTAAACGATATTTATCATGAATTAGGGAAATAAAATATGAAAACGAATAATAAGGATATTATTCGTGAATTTTTTAAATCCAAAACTAGGTTCTTAGCAATATTTATTATAAATTTATTGGGTATATCCACATTTATTGGACTTAATGTTCTAAACAAAGATATGTACAACACCATTAATAATTTATATCAAGAATTCAATGTTGCAGATATAAAAGTAAGTTCAAATATTGCTCTAAATAAAGATGATTTGGAAATATTAAATAATTTAGAATATATATCCGAAATAGAATATGGATATAATGATGAAATTTTCATTGAGAATACTAAAAAATTAATGAGTTTAAAAAACATACCAGAAAATATTTCAAAAATAAAAGTAATGGAAGGTAAATTACCAGAAAATAGAGATGAAATTATAATAGAATATAAATTAAAATATACTTATCCTTTGAATTTTAAAATAAATAATTTTAAAGTTGTAGGTTATTTTGAAAATGTTGAAAATAGATTTTTAAATTCAAAAAATCCTGCTTTTAGCGGATATGGTGCAGTAGATGTAGAAGCTTATGTTGATGTATCTTATTTTGAAAATAAGGACTATAATTTTGCTAATATTAAATTGAATACCGATCTTCCTACTTATGATAAAAAATATAATGAGTATGTTTTTGAAAAGAAAATAGATTTAGAAAATGCTATATATAAAAATGCACAAAATAAACTAAAAGAATTTTTAAAAGATAATTATTCATTAATATCTAATGCTGAAAAAAAAATATTTGAATCAAAGAACGAGATTGAAAATAATCAAAAAAAAATCCTTTCTGCAAAAGAAAAAATAGAAATAGTTGAAAAAAATTTACAAGAAAAATTTAATCAATTTGAAGGTGCTAACGAAAAATTTCAATATAACGAAGATAAAATAAATAAACAAAAAGTTGAATTAATTGAAAAACATTATGATCTTAAAGAAAAATTGGTAAAATTAGAAGAAGGTTTAAAAGAACTAGAAACAAATGAAATTAAGATAAAAGAAGGCTATTCTAAAATTGAAGATGGATTAGAAATTATTAAAGAAAATGAAAATAAAATTAATGAATCAAAAAAAGAAGTTTTAGAGTCTAAAATAAATGTTGATAATTTAAAACCTAATTTATTTTTCTCTAGTTCTAAAATAGAAGATGCAAAAAATAAGATAAATGCAGCTTTAAAAGAAATTCAAAATGGTGAAGATAAATTAAATCTTGAGAAAGAAATCATTTTACAAAATAAAAAAGAATTAGATGAAAATTTAAATTATATAACAAATAAAAAAGAAGAACTTTTAAAAAATAAAAGTGATTTAATCAATGGGTTAAAAAGTATTGAGTTAGGAATTGATAAAATTGAATCTGGTTATAATAAACTTATTGAAGAAAAAAATAAATATAATAAAGAATACACTAAAAACTTAAATAAACTAAATATTGGTAAAAAAGAAATTGAAAAAAATAAAAATGAAATTATTGATGCTGAAAAAAAATTTAATACTGAAAAAATAAAAGCTTTTGATAAATTAAATGAGTCTATAAAAGAAGTAGAGGTTAATAAACGTAAACTTAGCGAGCTTAATGCAATTTATTTTGTAAATACTAGAATAGACAATCCAAGTTATTCTTCATATATTGAAAGTGTGGAGAGCTTGAATGTAATTTCTAAAATATTTCCGTTAATATTTTATTTGATTGTCGTACTTGTTTCTACAACTACTATGACAAGAATGGTAGATGAACAAAGAAATAGTATAGGTACGTATATGTTTTTAGGTTATTCTAAAAAAGTAATTTCTAAAAAATACTATATTTATGCCTTAATTCCTACTATATTAGGAATATTATTTGGTATATATTTTGGAACATATTTTATTCCAAAATACATCTATACAGCATTTAAAGCAGGTTCTATTTCATCTTTTGATAAATTATTCATAATTTTAGATAAAAAAATAATAATTATTAGTGTTTTTGCTTCAATATTATCAACATTTTTATCTGTATTTCTTTCTTTAAGATCAGATTTTAATCACGTAATTGCAGATCTTTTAAAACCTAAAGTTCCTAAAAATGGTACTAAAATATTACTTGAGAAAATAAAGTTTTTATGGAATAATTTATCTTTTTCTAATAAAATAAGTTTGAGAAATATTTTTAGGTATAAAGGGAAAATGATAATGAATTTACTTGGAGTAGCAGGATGCACATCATTAATCTTTCTTGGATTCGCTATAAAAAATTCATTTTCAGAAATTTCAGAATTACAATATAATAAAATTAGAAATTTTCATTCTGAAATAAATTTAAAAAACCATTTAAATGAAGTAGAAATAAATGATATCATAAATCTTGTTAGTAAAAATTTTGAGAATATTCCACTTCAAAGTATTAATGGAAAATTTTTAACAAAAAAACGTGAAAATAGAATAAAAATATACATTATCGATAAAATTAATATTGATAAATACTTTTATCTTTCATCAGATTTAGATTCAAATGGTGCTTTAATTTCTAGTAGAGCTTTAAGTTTATTAGATAAAAAAATTGGAGAGAGTATTTTAGTTAAAGATTATATAGGAAATGAATATAATTTTAATATATCAAATGTTATTGATAATTATCAGGGTAATTATATTTTTATTACTAAAGATTATTATGAAAAGAAATTTAATAAAAAATATAAAATAAATAATTTGGTTGTAAAAAATTCAGATAAAGATATGGATTATATTTTAAATAATGATGAAATCCAGTCAATTACACTTAATAAAGAGTATAAACTAGTGTTTGATAAAATTAGCGAGAGCTTAAACTTCATAGTAATATTTATAACTGTTCTCTCAGCTATGCTTTCTATAGTAGTGACATATAGTTTATTAGAAATAAATGTAAATGAAAGACAAAGAGAACTCGCAACAATAAAAGTTATTGGTTTTTACCCTTCAGAGGTTTCTTTATACATTTATAAAGAAATACTTGCATTAACATTTGTAGGTATATTTATTGGATTAATACTGGGTAAAGGTTTACATAAAATAATATTATATTCTATGAAAAAAACTAATACTGTTTTCGTTGAAAATATTGGATATAGTCCATATATTTACTCAATATTTTTAACTTTATTATTTTCTATCATTTCAATGTTATTAATACATAGAAAACTAAAAAATATAAATATGATAGAAGCTTTGAAAATGGAATAATTACTAATGCCACTATTGTGGCATTTTTATTTGAAAAAATAGCAAAAATATGATAAAATATTAAAGAATAGGAGGATGGTATTTATGAAAAGACTTTTATTAATATTTCTGACTTTTGTTGGTATTACATCTTTTTCAAATTTCAATGACGGTAAATATGAAGTTGCACATAAAAAAGATGGTTATACATTAACTATGAGAATTATTATAAAAAACTCTAAAATTCTTTCTGTCGACTTTGATAAAATAGATGATAAAGGTGTTAAGTTATCTACAAAAGATAGTGTATTTAGAGAAAAAAAAGATAAAGTAAAAAAATATATAGTTGAAAATCAAAGTTTTGAGAATTTACCAGATATATACGATAAGAATTCTAACAAGGAATTTCAAACTTTAATAGAATATTTGATTGAGAAAAGTAAATCATCAAAGCCAGGAATTTTTGAAATTAAAAATTAGGGGATGTATTTATGCATCCCCTTTACTTAAAGGAATAATATGAGATTAGATAAATTTTTAGCCAATAGTGGTATAGGTACTAGAAAAGAAGTAAAAGAATTAATTAAATTAAGAAAAATTACTGTTAATGATATTATTGTAAAGTCCAATGATATGAAAATTGATGAAATAAAAGATGTTATTAAATATGAAAACAATATAATAAATTACACGAAATTTAGGTATATTATGTTAAATAAACCTAAAGGATATATTAGTGCTACAGAAGATTTAAAACAAAAAACTGTTTTAGATTTAATTACAGATTTTAAAACATATAATTTATTTCCCGTTGGAAGGTTAGACATTGATACAGAAGGACTATTACTATTAACTAATGATGGAAATTTAGCACACAACCTTTTATCGCCAAAAAAACATGTAGAAAAAAAGTATTATGTTGAATTAAGAGATATTATTAATAGTTCTCAAATTGGGATACTTGAATCTGGTGTTGATATTGGTGATGATATAATAACTAAATCATCAAAAATTTCTAAAATAGATTCTGATAAAGTATTTATTACCATAACTGAAGGGAAATTTCATCAAATAAAAAGAATGTTTGAAGCAGTTGATAACAAAGTAATGTATTTAAAAAGAATTTCAATGGGATCACTAATATTAGATGAAAATTTAAAACTAGGAGAGTACAGAGAGCTTACTGTAGAAGAATTGGAAGGATTATTATGAAAAAAATAGCATACGTTGGGACTAAAATTAATTTTGACATTTATAGAGTTTTACATAATAGAATAAAAGAAGTTAAAAATTTAGATTCTGAAATATTTTATGTATCTTATTTGGATGTTACAATAGATGAATTTTTAAAAGAATATGATGCAGTTTTTTTTGAGGATAATTTATACAATAAACAAAAGTTTGACTTTTATTTTAATGTAGATGGAGTTATACAAGAAATAAATTTAAAAAAACTTTCTTTTATAGAATTAATGAAGTATGCCAATTTTAAAATTGAAAATTCAAACATATTAATTTTAGAAACAAATGAGTATTTTAAGCAAATTTATGAAGGACTTAAGGAGCTTAAAGCTTCAAAGTTTCACATCTCATCAATAAAACAAAATAATAGCATAAAATTAGACAAAGGAGACTATTTTAAAAACTTTTTAGATATAGAAAGATTGTCAAATTTAGATTTAATTATAAATTTAACAGATGTAGGAAATATATATACTTTAGATCAAAGTCCTTTAAAAAATGATACTAATATAAATTCTAAATATGTATTAGATTTAGTTAAAATACCTATAGAAAGTACCTTTTTAAAACAATTTAAAAGTAAGGGTGCTAATATAATTTATGGAATAGACCTATCAATTATAGAGATGATTTTAATGCTACTTATGATATTTGATAGAAAAGATATTTTCTATAATGAATTTATTAAACAATTACATGTTTTTGTAGATAAAAAAATAAATCCAAGACCCAAAAATGAAGTAGAAGAAATAAATACATCCAAAGAATTTTTAAAATTATTGAAAGGAAATATATAATATGGAAGATTTAAACATTGAATATGAAAAATTACATAATTTTGCAAGATTATTTAATATAGAATATGATGTATATAAAGGAGCAGTGGATAGTTATAATAAAGATTTGAAAAACGCTGTATTAGAGTATATAGGCTTTGAAGACACAGAAGGTGAAATTCAAAATTTTGAAACATTTTTTTATTACTTAGCTGTTGAAGAAACAAATGCATATTTTCATAATTATAAATCAAAAAATTATACAAAAGGTTTAAAAAGATTGGTAAATGATTTTTTACCATTATTAAATAATATTGACTTTGAAGATTTCGAAAAAAAAGAAAATGAATATGAAGACGTTTTGATAAATATTTTAATTTCAGAGATAAACTATAACCTTAGAAAAGAAAAAAAATCAATAGTCGGATTCACTATTGGTTTAGATAATATTTTTTATCTTTTAATTGATAATTCTAAATTAAAAGAAATGAAAAATACTGATTCTAAACTTTTACATATTATAGACTTAGAATATTTAGAAAAACAATTTGGTATAATTTATAAACTTAAAGATACTATACCTGAATTGTCAAATTATCTTCAAAAAGGTGATTATATTATGGAACCTGATGAAACAAAAGGAAGTTATATAACTTTATTTGATAAAGCTGTTAAAAAGAATCTTGCTATTAATTACCTTACAGAGGATCAAAAAAAATTATTAAAGGTTGTGTTATAATGAATATTAAATTATGTATTTTTGATATGGATGGATTAATATTTGACACTGAAAAAGAGTACATAAGACAAGCAGTAAAATTTGCAAAAACAAATAACATTGATATAACAGAAAAACAAATGCATAGTGTTATTGGAACTAATAATGAAGCATGCGTTAAATTCTATAAATCTCATTTTCCAAACTTAGATTTTAAAAAAATATTTAAAACTATAGAAGAAGAAATAATGAAATTAAGTGATGAAAGAAAAATTGGTGTAAAAAAAGGAGTTAAAGAGTTAATAAGTTATTTAAAAAATGAAAATATTAAACTTGCTATAGCTTCATCATCTCAAAAAAACAAAATTCATAAATTATTAAAAAATGAAGAATTATATCAATATTTTGATTTTATTATATCTGGAGAAGAAGTATTAGAAAGTAAACCTAATCCAGAAATATTTTTAAAAACTATAAAACACTTTAGATTAAATCCTTGTGATTGTATAGTTCTTGAAGATTCATATAATGGTATTAGAGCTGCGCATAAAGCAGGTGCTATTCCTGTAATGATACCTGATTTATTAATACCTACAGATGAAACTGATAAATTATGTTTTAAAACATTAGATAACCTACTTGAAGTAATAAAACTACTAGAGGAGATAAAAAATGGAGAATATAACACTATATAGAAAATACAGACCTCAAAATTTTTCACAACTATATGGACAAGAACATATAGTAAGGGCTATAAAAAATTCATTAGATAACGATAAATTATCTCATGCTTATCTTTTTAATGGACCTCGTGGTGTAGGTAAAACAACTATTGCAAGATTAATAGCAAAAGGTGTAAACTGTCATACTGAAATTACATCTACACCTTGTGATAATTGTGAAAACTGTATTGAAATTACAAAAGGAATATCGGTAGATATTGTTGAAATTGATGCCGCTTCTAATAGAGGTATAGATGAAATTAGAGATTTAAAAGAAAGTACGGGATATTTACCTGTTAAATCTAGAAAGAAAATATATATAATCGATGAAGTACATATGTTAACCAAAGAAGCTTTTAATGCTTTATTAAAGATATTAGAAGAACCTCCAAAACATATAATATTCATTTTAGCAACTACTGAAATAGAAAAAATTCCTGATACGGTAATTTCTCGTTGTCAAAGATATGATTTTAAAACTATAAGTGAAAAAGATATATTAGAAATGTTAAGAAAAGTATCAGAAACTGAAAAAATTAATATAGATGATGAAAGTCTAAAATTAATTTATTCAAAATCTGAAGGTTCTGCAAGAGATTCATTTTCTATCTATGAACAGGTGATTTCAAATTATTATAATGAAGATAAAATTACTATTGAATTAACTGAAAAAGCTTTAGGTGTTGTATCACAGGTAGTACATAAGAAATTTTTATCACTTATATTAAATAAAGAAAAAAATGATTTGATTTCTTTTATAGATAATTTATGGGTAGAAGGAATACAAATTGATCAATTTTTAAGAGATTTTTGTAAGTTTGCTAAACAAGAAGATATTAAAATTGAAACTAAAATAAAGATTATTTCTAATATACTTGAAATTTTGGTTAAATATAAAAATGAAGAAGACAAGAGATTAATTGCATATATAATAATAAGTAACTTAATTACAGACACTAAACATGAAGTTAGAACAATAGAAGTACGTACTAATGGGATTGAATTTAATGAAGATAAATGGGATATTTTTAAAAAACATCTTCAAGAATTAGGAAGTCAAAGGTACTACAATCTAATTAAAGATACGACAATATCTGTAAATAATAATAACATTACAATTATTAATAATAATTCTAATTATTTTTTCCAATATTTAAATTCTGAAAATTCTATTGATTTTTTAGAAAAAGAGATAGAACGTAAGTTTGGATACAAATATAACATACTTATTGAAGGAAGTAATAATAATATTGATGATGAATTTAACGAAAAAATAAAAAATAAAATAATTTCTATATTTAATGCTTTAGAAAGATAAAGGAGATTGAAATGAAAGTAAAGGTAATTTTAAAAGAAAATATTAAAGGTGTAGGAAAAAAAGATGAAATAATAGAAGTAAAAGATGGTTATGCTAATAATTTTTTATTTGCACAAAATAAGGCTGTACCAGCAACACCTGAAAATATAAATAAATTGGAAAATAAAAAAAATAAAATATCTAAAAACATAGAAAAAGAAGTTACTCATGCTAATGAATTAAAAGAAAAACTTGAAAATAATAGTATTGTATTAAAAGTAAAAGTAGGAAAAGATGGTAAGGTTTTTGGATCTTTAGGTGCAAAAGAAATAGAAGAAGCTGTTAAAGAACAATTAAATATACAAATAGATAAAAAGAAAATGGGTAATGATGCTAGATTAAAATCTATAGGCCAACATAAAGTAGAGGTTAAGTTATATGCAGAAATAAAAGCTATATTAACAGTAAATGTAGTTAGTTTATAATAGAGGTATTAATATGGAAATAAATAACTTTGAAGGATTAAATAATTTTGAATTAGAGAAAGTAATAATAGGTTCTTTTTTTCTTGAACCATCATTACTGTATTCAGCAACTAAAAAATTAAAACCTAATGATTTCTTTAATGAAAAAAATAGAATCATATATACTAATTTAATTAACTATACTAATGAAAAAGATACTGAAAATTTAGATATTAACTTATTTATAGATTATTTAAAAAATAATAACGTTCTTGAAAAAATTGGTGGAGAAGAATTTTTAAATAATATTTTATTATCAACAGTACATTCTTCTGGTGTTGATGTTTATATAGAAAACATATTAGAATATTCTAAAAAAAGAAAATTATATGAATTATCAAGAGATATTACTAAACAATTATTCAATAACCAAGAATCAAAATTAATATTAGAAAATTCACAATTAAAAATTAGTGAACTATTTGATGATTTAAATAACAATGGAGTTATTGGAATTAGTTCATTAGTAATTGATGAATTAAATAGAATAGAAGATTTAAGAAATAATCCATTAATAGAAACAAAAGTTAAAACTAAATATATTAGATATGATGAATACACAAAAGGATTACATCCAAGTAATTTAATTATACTTGCTGCAAGACCATCTGTAGGTAAAACAACTTTATCATTAAATATTGGTTTGAATGTGGCAGAGCAACAAAAAAAAGTATTAATTTTTAGTTTGGAAATGGGAGAACAAGAACTTCTAAAAAAACTAATAGCTATAAAAGGAGAAATTGATTTAGAGCAAATAAAAGATGTTTCATTTATAGCAAAGCCTGAAATAGTTAATAAGTATTCTAATGCTTTACAAGAACTTTCAAAATTAGATATATTAATAGATGCTGGTGCTACACCAACTATCTCTAATATTAAGAATACTTGTAGAAATGTACAAAGAAAAGGAAAAGAAATAGGATTAATTATAATAGATTATTTACAATTAATTCAAGGTAGTGGTAAATCTGGAAGTAGAGAACAAGAAATTTCAGAGATTTCTAGAGGATTAAAACTACTGGCTAAAGAATTAAATGTTCCTATTTTAGCCTTATCACAATTATCTAGAAAAGTAGATTCACGTGAAGATAAAAGACCTATACTTTCAGATTTAAGAGAATCTGGATCTATAGAACAAGATGCAGATCAAGTGTTATTTATATATAACCCTGAATATCATCAAACAAGAAAGAAAAATATAGCAGAAAATTCAAATCAATTTTTCCCTATTGAACTATTATTAGCAAAACATAGAAACGGTCAAACTGGTGGAATGTTATTATTTTTTGATAAATCAAAACAAAAGTTTAGAAATCCTACTAATGAAGAAGAATATAATTATTATAATAGTTTAAAGGATGAAGATTAAGGAGGAACAATGGTAAAAAAAGCAGAGCTACTTGCACCTGCTGGTAATATGGAGAAGTTAAAAGCAGCATTTCATTTTGGAGCAGATGCTGTATATATAGGGGGAAGAGGTTTTAATTTAAGAGGAATGAGCGCAAACTTTACTGACAAAGAATTAACTGAAGCAGTTGAATATGCTCATTCATTAAGTAAAAAAGTTTACGTAACATTAAATATTTTTGCACATAATCAAGAAGTTAATTATATTCCTAAATTTATTAAATTTTTAGAAAAAGCTAATGTAGATGCTGTAATAGTTGGAGATTTAGGTATAATACAACAAGTTAGAGAACATGCACCAAATCTTGAGATACATGTAAGTACACAAGCAAATGCTACAAACTGGATGACAGTAAAAGCTTATAGAGATATGGGTGCTTCTAGAGTAATATTAGCAAGAGAGATGTCTTTACATGAAATAAAACAAATAAAAGAAAAAGTACCTGATATTGAACTTGAAGTATTTATTCATGGTGCAATGTGTATGGCTGTTTCAGGGCGTTGTTTACTAAGTAATTACTTTACATCTAGAGATGCAAACAGAGGCATATGTGCTCAAGATTGTAGATGGAACTATAAAGTAATTGCAGAAGGACACGAAGAAACAGGTGCACATGATATAGTTGAAGATGAGGGTGGAACATTTATATTCAATGCTAAAGATTTATGTACTATAGAATTTATAGATAAAATTTTAGAAGCTGGTGTCGATTCACTAAAAATAGAAGGTAGAATGAAATCTATTTATTATAATTCTACAGTAACAAAACAATATAGAGAAGCAATAGATGCTTATTATTCAGGAAATTATTCATATAACCCTAAATGGTTATATGAATTACAAACTATAAGTCATAGACTTTATTCATCTGGATTCTTTTTCGGATCTACTAGTGAGTTTGATCAAAATTACAACACAAGTTCATCTTACTCTCAAACTTACCAATTAGTTGCTAATGTTTTAGAAAAAGTTGATAAAAATAAATATAAAATACAGGTAAGAAATAGAATTATAGCTTCTGAAGTAGAATTAGAGCTAGTAAGACCAAATGTTGATCCTATTAAATTTAGAGTAAATAATTTTTATAATTTAAAAACAGAAGAATATGAAGAAATTGTACATCCTAATACTATTGCTGTTATAGAAACGGAAATAGAGATGGGAGAATTAGATTTAATTAGAGTAAAATTACCTGAAGGTGTTTCAGATTCAGATATGGATATTTCTCAAACAGATCAATCTAATTCAGGATTTGTACCTAAACAATGTTCTTGTGGTAGAAATAATTAAAGAAAAGGAGTTTTATCATGAAGGAGAAAATTTTAATTATAGAAGATGATGTTAAAATAGCAAGAATTATCGAAGTAGAATTAAAATTTGAAGGATTTGATGTTCAAATTGAAAATGATGGAAAAGAAGGGTTATTAGCAGCAAAATATAATCATTTTGATTTAATTTTACTTGACGTTATGCTACCTAAAATGAATGGGTTTGAAATTTGTAAGAGAATAAGGGAAGACTCTGATGTACCGATAATATTTTTAACAGCTAAAGATCAAATTACAGATAAAGTAATATCTTTTGATTATGGTGCTGACGATTATATCACTAAACCATTTTCTAATGAAGAGTTAATAGCAAGAATAAAAGCTTTATTAAGACGTGCCAAAAAGAAAAATGAAAAGAAAGAAGATTTTGTATTTGAGGATTTAAGAATATCATATACTGCCCACGAAGTTTATAGAGATGGTGAATTAATACCTCTATCGAAAAAAGAATTCGACCTTTTAGACTACTTAGTCTTAAATAAAGGTATAGTACTAAACAGAGATAATATTTTAGAGGAAGTCTGGGGATTTGATCAAATTGGTAATAACAATATTCTTGATTTATATATTAAATATTTAAGAGATAAAATTGATAAGCCTTATTCTAGAAAATTCATTCAAACTAAAAGAGGAATAGGATTTGTATTCAAATAAAGACTTTAAAAAATTTTATGGAATAAAAAATAGAATTACTATAACATTTAGTTTTGTATTTATATTTATTACATTATTCTCAACTGTAATTCTATTTTTAATATTAAATGGGCAAAATAATAATACATTAGTTTTTCAATATTCAGCAAAAGTTAATGAAATTAATGCTTATTTTTCAAGAATAGAGGATTATACTAATAAATACAATGAAAAAAAACTAAAATTAAAATTTGAACCTGAGATAAAGGAACAAAGTATAGTTTATCCTAAACCTTTCAATCCAGGAGAAGAAGACTTTAGATATATATTACATATAGTTTCAAAAAATTATGTTGACGTTATACCTATTAATACATCTGGTTTTGAAATAAATATAAATAATTTATCTAAAACTTTTGGAAATATTAAATCAAATATACTTATACCTAATACTATAGTATTAAATAATAATAGTACAGAATCATCTAATTTTTCTGTAGTAAAATTAACTAAAAATATAAAAGGAGCTATATTTGAAATATATATATTAAAAAATATAGATCAGCATGTAAAAACTATAAATACATTAAAAATATTATTTTTAGTAAGTGCTTTATTAGGATTAATATTAATATTTTTAACATCTAGAGTTATAAGTAATAGAATACTAAAACCTATTAAAAATATTATTAAAACTTCAAAAGAAATTTCAAGTGGTGATTTATCACGTAGAATTCCAAATTTTGAAGTTAAAGATGAATTATATGATTTAACTAATATTATAAATGAAATGCTTGATAAGATAAACCTTACATTTGATAAACAATCTAGGTTTATTTCAGATGTTTCTCATGAACTTAGAACTCCAATTTCAATAATTAAAGGTTATGCTGAATTAATAAATAGAAGATACATAAAATCGCTTACTAAAGAGGAAATTGAAACTCCTAGAAATGAATTACTGATAGAGTCTACAGATTCTATAGTTAAAGAAAGTGAAAATATGACTAAACTTATTACTTCTTTACTATTTTTATCTCGTGGTGATGAAAATAATATTAAGATGTTGAATAAAGTGAATGTTAATTCTTCTAAAATACTACATCAAATAGAATCAGATTATAGCCTTGTTACTCAAAATAAAAAAGTATTAGTAGAGAGAAATGATAATTTTGAATTTATATCGGATGAAAACTTATTACTACAATCATTAAGAATAGTTATAGAAAATGGACTAAAATATTCACCTGATAATTCAAATGTATATATTTCATCTATATACGATAAAAATGAAAATACAGGTTATTTTGTAGTAAGAGATGAAGGATTTGGTATAGATGAAGATCAAATTGAAAAAATATTCGATAGATTTTATAGAGTTGATGAATCACGTAATAAAGAAACAGGTGGTAATGGACTTGGTTTATCTATTTTCAAAAGAATATTAGAAATACAAAATCAAAAATATACTATGGAATCAAAAATTAATGTTGGAACAAAAATTACAATAATAATTAATAATATTTCAAATAATTAGGCAATTAAATATTGCCTATTTTTTGAAAAGGAGAAAAAATGGAAGATTATATAATAATACTAAACAAACCTAAAAATATTACATCATTTTCATATATACAAAAGTATAGAAAAGAATTAGGGATTAAAAAAGTTGGACATGCAGGAACTTTAGATCCTATGGCCGAAGGATTAATGATAGTTATGGCAAATAATGCAACTAAATTTTCAGATTACTTAATGAAACATTCTAAAACATATTATGTAGAAATGGAGCTAGGTTATGAAACTAGTACTTTTGATCTTGAAGGTGAAATAACAAATAAAGTTATAAATGATTTTGATATAGACATTAATACACTAAATCAAGTATTATCTAACTATAAAGGAGAAATTATTCAGATACCACCTATGTTTTCAGCAATAAAAAAAAATGGTGTAAAATTATATAATTTAGCTAGAAAAGGTATAGAAATAGAAATAGAAGGTAGAAAAGTTATTATATCTGATATATACGATGTTAATATAAACGGTAAAATAATTTCATTTAGAACTGATGTAAGTAGCGGAACATATATTAGATCATTAGTTAGAGATATAGGACGTGATTTAAAAACTTATGCTACTATGACTAAATTAGTTAGAGAAAAAATAGATGATTTTACATTTGATGATGTAAATAAAAAAATAGATGTAGAAAATATATTCAAATACGAAAAAATTAATGTAGATCAAATTTTATATAAACATCTATATAATGGTATGACAAAAATTATAGAATTAAAGGATAAGAATATTGTAGATAAATATTTAAAGGTATATTTTGATAAAAAATTTATTGGAATAGTAGAAATTATAAAAAAAATAGGCTATACTTATTATATAAAAAGGAGTAAATACTTTAAGGAGTTGAGATAATATGAAAATTCGTAAAGCAATTATCCCTGCTGCGGGACTTGGTACAAGGGTTTTACCTGCTACAAAAGCACAACCAAAAGAAATGCTTAGTATAGTAGATAAACCAGCATTACAATATTTAGTTGAAGAATTAATTGAAAGTGGTATACAAGAGATTCTAATTATTACTGGTAGAAATAAACAATCTATTGAAAATCATTTTGATTATTCTTATGAATTAGAAGCAATACTTAAAGAAAAAGGAAAAGAAAAGCTATTTAATGAAGTACAAAATATATCTAAAATGGTAAATATGTACTACGTAAGACAAAAGTTACCTCTTGGTTTAGGTCACGCTATTTCGTGTGCTGAATCTTTTGTTGCAAATGAACCATTTTTAATATTATTAGGAGATGATATAATTTATACAAATAAAGAAAAAGGAGAAATTCCTGTTTCTAAACAATTAATTAATGTATATGAAAAAAATGGTGGTGGAAGTATAATAGGTGTACAGAAAGTACCAAAAAAAGATTTAAATAAATATGGAATTATTAAACAAGGGAAAAAAATTGATGAAAATACTTATGAAATAGACGATTTTGTTGAAAAACCTTGTATCGAAAATGCTCCTAGTCAATATGCTGCATTAGGAAGATATATATTAGAACCAGAAATATTCAAATATTTAAAAGAAGAGGCACCTGTTGATTATGAAATACAATTAACACCAGCTATATTGAAAATGGCTAAAAACAAGGATTCAAAATTGTATTCTTATGAATTTGAAGGTTTAAGATACGATACCGGTGATAAATTTGGTATGTTTAAGGCTAATGTAGAATTTGGTTTAAGACATCCAGAATTGAAAGATAAAATAAGAAAATATTTATTAGACTTAAAGGTAGAATTATGAAAATTGTTGGAGATAGTATTACTACACAAAAAATTGATGAATATATTGAAAAAGAATATAAAGTAAGTAAAGACATTTTGATGGAAAATGTAGTTTTTAAACTATATGAAAATATTGATATAAATTTTGAAAGTTATTTAATTGTAGCAGGTTTTGGTAACAATGGTGGAGATGGTTATGCACTTGCAAGAATGTTACACGCAAATAATAAAGATGTAATAATATTTAAGATTGATAACGATTATATTAGCAATGAATGTAAACTTAATTATGAAAGATGTCTTGCTTTAGGAATAAGAATTATAGATAATATTGATAAATTAGATTTTTATTTACAGAAAACCGAAGTAGTTGTAGATGCAATTTTTGGTATAGGTTTAAATAAGGAATTACCTAAAAATATCAAAGATATTGTGTATAAAATAAACAAATATAAATATTTATCGCAATATAAAGTATATAGTATAGATATACCCACAGGATTAGATTCGAAATATGGAAATACTTATGGAGCGTGTATAGAAGCAGATATAACATTAAGTATAATGACATATAAAAATGGTTTTTTAAACTATAGTTCACGTATTAATACTGGTGAAATAAAAGTAATTAAGGATATTATACTACCAAATAAAGATCTAAAAAGATTTTCAAACATATTTATTATTGAAAAAAATGACATAAAAAGTATAGAAATAAAAAGAAGAGAAGAGGATAATAAAACAACATACGGGAAAACATTTATTGTTGCAGGTTCTAAAAAATATTTTGGTGCTGCAAAATTAGCAGCTAAATCATGTGTTAAATGTGGTAGTGGTTATACATATTTATTATCGGACTTTGAAGGAATAGAAAAAGTTGTTGAGAGTGTACCAGAAGTGATTTATGAAAGAGACATAAATAATTTAGATAAAGCAACAACAATAGCAATAGGTCCAGGAATGGAATTTAATGAATATATCTATAATATAATTGAAGAATATAAAGATAATAAAAATTTAGTTATAGATGCAGGAGCATTAAGCAATAAAATAAACTTTAATAACCATAATAACGTAATAATTACACCACATACAGGGGAATTTTCAAGAATAAGCAATACAGAAATAGATTTAATAAAAAAAGATCCAATAGAAGTAATACAAAATTATAGTAGAAATAATAAAGTAACTGTACTATTAAAAGGAAAGAATACATACATAAGTGATGGAGTAGATGTATATATAATTGATACAGGAAATCCTTACATGGCAAATGCAGGAATGGGAGATGTTTTAACAGGTATGATATCATCTCTAAATGCACAAGGTTATACACTAAAAGAATCTGCAATAATAGGAACGTACCTTCACGGATATATTGCAGATGAATTATCTAAAAAACAATATATAATAAATCCAACAGATATTATTGATAATATTGGGAAATATATGAAAGAATTATTTATATAAATATAATAAAATACCATAAATAAAGGTTTGTGGTATTTTTTTTATACATTTCGTTATATAAACATTACACCATTTTTTAGAGTTGTGATATTAATATAACAACTAAATCAAGATGTAAACCAAATTAAGTTAATGTGAATAACTTTTGAAAAAGTGAATAACTTATAATATGTATTTTTTGTAAGTACACCATTTTTATTTGTATTTTTAAAAAATAAATATAGTTTGTCACAGATTGTTATTGGACTTCGTGTATAAGTGTATAACTTATGAATTATAAAAAGTAAACTTATATTGAATTTATGGTCTTATTATTGTATAATTTATAAGAGGTGATAAAATGATAAATATTACAATAGGTGTTACTTCCGGAATAGCTTGTTATAAAGCATTGGACGTTTGTTCTAAGCTTAAAAAATTAAATTTTAATATAACTGTTGTTATGAGCGAAAAAGCTTCGAAACTTATTTCACCATTATTATTTCAGTCGTTAACTCAAAATAAAGTATATATAGATATGTTTGATAATGATGAAATTAAAGTTTCTCACATAGAATTAGCCAAAAATTCTGATTTTGTTTTTATAATACCTGCAACATATAATTTAATAGGTAAAATAGCAAATGGTATTGCTGATGATTTTATGTCAACGTTTATATCTGCATGCAATCCTAAGAAAGTAACTTTCTTTCCTGCAATGAATACAAACATGTATTTAAACCCTATATTACAGGATAATTTAGAAAAACTTACAAAATATAATTATACAATAATTAAGCCTGTTTCTGGTTTGCTAGCATGCGGGGATAATGGTATTGGAAAGTTACCTGATGTTGATGATATAGTAGATGAAATAACATTTATAATTAATAAAACATATAAATATGAGAATAAAAAGATTCTTATAACTGCTGGTGGAACTATAGAAAATATAGACCCAGTAAGATATATTTCTAATAAATCTAGTGGTAAAATGGGTTATTCTATAGCAAAAATAGCTGCTCTTAATAGTGCGGAAGTAACGTTAATAAGCACAACTAAAACGCTTAAAGTACCAAAAGGTGTAAATAAAGTTATATATGTTAATAATGCTAATGAAATGTATGATGCTGTTATGGATAATATCCAAGATATAGATTATATGTTTATGGTTGCTGCAGTATCTGATTTTAGAATAAAAAACTATTCAGAAAATAAAATAAAGAAAAATGATCTAAAAGATTTAAAATTAGATTTAGAATTAAACGTAGATATTCTGAAAAAAATTTCAGAAATTAAACCTAGAAATTTTAAATTAATAGGATTTGCAGCAGAAAGTCATGATTTTGTAGAAAATGCAACTAAGAAATTAGAAAGTAAAAATTTAGATTATATTATTTTAAATGATATTTCAAAATCAACAATAGGTTTTAATTCTTATAATAATAAAGTTGTTATTTTTAATAAAGATAAAAATATGATTGATATTAAGGAAAATAATAAAGAAATTGTTGCTAAAGATATTTTAGATAACATTATATTTTAAGTCCGATAATATATCTTATGTATAATAAGAAAGGAGGCGTATATGTCACTTGGTCAAACTAATTGTCCACTTATACTTCCAAATGTTCCTTTGCAGCCTCTTGAATTAATTGAAAAATCTATTCAAAAAAAATATAGAGAATTTTTATGGTCTCCTTTCATAAAAGCTTTGAAGGATTTTAATTTAGTTTCTGAAAATGATAAAATTGCTGTAGCAATTTCAGGTGGTAAAGATTCTCTTTTACTTGCAAAATTATTCCAAGAGCTTAAAAGGGCTTCTAAAACAAATTTTGAGCTAAAGTTTATTGCTATGAATCCTGGTTTTAATCAAAGAAATTTAGATAACCTAAAGTTTAATCTTGAACATTTAGATATCCCCTGTGAAATATATGATGATAATATATTTGAAGTCGCCGGTAAAATAGCTAAAGATTATCCTTGTTATATGTGTGCAAAAATGCGCCGTGGTTCGTTATACTCAAAGGCTACTGAATTAGGATGCAATAAATTAGCGCTTGGACACCACTTAGACGATGTGGTTGAAACGACTCTAATGTCTATGTTTTATATGGGAAAATTTGAAACTATGCTCCCTAAATTAAAGTCCGATAATTTTGATATAGAACTTATAAGACCTCTATTTTATGTTGAAGAAAAAAATATTATTAAATTTGCAAAAAACAATGGTATTCAAGCAATGAATTGTGGTTGTACAGTTGCTGCAGAAAAAACTTCAAGTAAAAGGCGTGAAACAAAGGAATTAATTGATCAATTATCTAAATTAAATCCAAATATAAAGAAAAAAATACTCTCTTCTACTTTTAATGTTAATGTAGAGAAAATACTTGGATTTAAATATAAAAAAGACTATTTTTCATATTTAGATGATTATAATTTTACAATAAAATAAATTTGGATTTAACCTACTATCATGGTATAATCTATTGAAAAACATTTTAGGAGTACAAATAATGCAATTTGAATATTACAAAGAATATTTTAATAAAATAAAAGTTAAGGAGTGTGTAATGAAAGGAATAATCTGTGTTGACGGAGTTGTTGGTGTTGGTAAATCTTCTTTAGGTAAAATATTAGCTGAAAAATATAATTCTATATTATATGAGGAACCTGTTGTTGATAATCCTATTCTAGATAAATATTATTATGATAGAAAAAGATGGGCTTTCCCGTTACAAATTTTCTTTTTAAATAAAAGATTTCAAATGATAAAAAATGCATCACAATTAGGTAAATGTGTTATGGATAGATCTATTTATGGAGATGTTATTTTTTCAAAAATGCTTGTTGAAGATGGGGATATGACTCAAGAAGAATTTGAGTTATACGAAGAATTACTTTTTAATATGTTAGAACATGTTGAAAAACCTGCTTTAATGATTTATTTAGAAACTTCTGTTGACTCTGCTCTTTCAAAAATTAAAAAAAGAGGTAGAGATTACGAACAAATTGTTCCAAGAGATTATTGGGAAAGTTTAGATAGACATTATAGAGAATATTTTAAGAATTATAACATTTCTGAAATTATTACTATTAATGTTGATGAAATTGACTTTGTAAACAATGAAAAAGATAGAGAATATATTTTAAATCTAATAGATAAAAAATTATCAAAACTTCAAATAAAATAAGCTATTCTAACGAATAGCCTATTTTTATAATATATTACTTTTTAAATATACATCTACTAATTTTTCAGTTGCATTTATTGAGTCTACATTACTTCTTTCATATGAATGTGAAGATTCAACTCCAGCACCAATTAATGCATGCTTAATATCAAAACCAGCCCTAATAGCTGCTGATGCATCACTACCATAATAAGGATATATATCAAGTTTATATGGTATATTATTTTTCTTTGATAGTTCAACTAAGTGATTACGTAATTCGTAATGATAAGGACCAGATGCATCCTTAACACAAATAGAAACTGTATATTCATCTGTTTGTTGATCATCACCCATAGCTCCCATATCTATAGCAAGATACTCTACTACTTTTTCCGGTATATTAGAATTTGCTCCATAACCTATTTCTTCGTTATTACTAAAATAAAAATGTGTAGTTTGTGGTAATAAAACGTTGTTATTTTTATATTCTTTTAATAGATTTAACATTATTGCAGCACTTATTTTATCATCTAGATGTCTACTTTTTATAAATCCATTATCTAATATTACAGTTCTAGGATCAAACGAAATAAAATCTCCCACTTCTATTCCAAGTTCTCTTGTTTCTTTTTCATTATTAACTTTTTCATCTATTCTAACTTCAATATTTTGCTGATTTCTTTCAATTGTTCCTGAATTTCTATATACATGTACACTAGTTTGATGTAATAAAATAGTTCCCTCTATTACTTTATTGTTTTTAGTTACATGTATTTTACAATTTTCACCCTCTATTGAATTATATGTAAAACCACCAATTAGATCTATTTTTAAACGACCGCTTGGTTTAATTGCTCTAACCATTGCACCTAAAGTGTCTAAATGTGCTGTAATAATACGATGCTTATCGTCATCTTTACCATTTAATGTAACTAATACTGCACCCTTATTTGTATATGCTGGTTTATATCCTAGTTTTTTTACTTCATCAAATATATATTTCATTATTTCTTTTGTATATCCTGTTGGTGAAGGGATATTAGTTAATTTAACTAAATAATCTAATGTATTCATTATTTCTCCTATTTATTTTTATCTAAAGCTTTATTAAATTCTGCTATAACATGAGCATTTTCTTTTAAAAATTCTTCATTGTTTTCAACGATTTCTAATTTTTCCATTATATCTCCAGTTACAAGTTTTTTAACAACTTCTAAGTCTTCTTCTGAAACAACTTCTCCAAAAATTGTATGGTTATTATTTAACCACTCTGTAACCACTGTTGTTATGAAAAATTGAGAACCATTAGTATTTGGACCTGCATTAGCCATTGCTAAATAACCTGGTTTATCAAATACATATCCATTATATACTTCATCTCCAAATGCATACCCAGGTCCACCCATTCCTGTTCCCGTTGGATCTCCTCCTTGAGCCATAAAATCTTCTATTACTCTATGAAATTTTAATCCATCATAGTAACCTCTGTTGATTAAATTTACAAAATTAACCACAGTTACTGGTGCCGCTTCTTCAAATAAATTTAAATTTATTATTCCTTTATTAGTTGTTATTTTAATTTTCATTTTTACCTCTCTTTTCCTTATTTATATTTTAATTTTAATTCTGCCTCTTTATAATTAGGCATATATTTCTCTACATGTCTATAAAAATTAACACTATGATTTGGATGTTTTAAATGCGCTAATTCATGTATTATTACATAATCTATTTCAAATAAACTTCTTTTAATTAAATTAGTGTTTAACGCTATTATGCCTTTATTTGGTACACAATATCCCCATTTACCTTTTATAGTTTTAACAATCAATCTTTCAATTTTTTCATTCATTATTAATAGATAATTTTCTATTCTTTGTTTAAATAATTTTTCAGCTTCTTTATAATAAAAAATTTCCATTAATTTCTTTTTATAATTAAATTCATTATTTTTTGTATTAATTATTATTTTATCTTCTTCCCTATTTACATTATCGTAATTACTCTCAATAATATGTATTTTATAAAATTTTCCTAAAAGTTTCACAGTTGTCCCTGTTTCAAAAGTCTCATCAACACTATTTTTCTTATATTTCTTTATTTTATTAATATTACTATCTATCCAATCTTTTTTAGATAAAATAAATTGTTCTATATAATATCTATCAATATGTAATGGTGCAGATATGTATATACTTAAATCACTTCTTATTCTTAGATTAATATTCTTAACTTTTTTTCTTTCAACTTCATATCCTAAAATATTCTCAACCAATATTAATGTCCTCCATCTCTTTTTCAAGAGTTAATCTTATTGGATCTAAAACAAAAACTGTTTTATCTAGTAATTTATAATACAAATTTTCGTCCAAAACTTTTATAGCTTTTACTATTTTTAATACATTATCTTTTTTATTAATAAAAATTTTTTTATCTAAAAAGACTAATACCATTTTAAATTTTTGAATTTTAACACCATCATAATTTGAGTTAAATGAAAGTGAACGAATTAATAAATCTTTTATATTAAATAAATCTATATAAATATTTTTTATACCAAATAAATCTCTTTTTACTATTACCAATTCATTATCTATTCCCATAACTTTTTCAAACTTATCATTATAGTTTTCTATTATTTTTCTTGAACCTTTAATAACTAAACTAGTTAATAAAAATATTATTATAAACCTTACCATTAATACTCCTAAACCAATTTATCTAAAAATACTGTTGCTAGACCTAAGAATAAGAAAAATCCACATATATCAGTAATAGTTGTTAATACTACTGCTGAGGCCATTGCCGGGTCAATTTTAAGTAGTTTTAGACCAACTGGTATAAGATAACCTACTAGAGAAGCTATAACACAGTTTCCTATCATAGCCAGGAAAATAACAAAACTTAAATAAAAACTCTTATAAAAGAAATAGATTGCAATACCGCATATTATTCCTAAAATAATACCGTTTATAAATCCTAATGCTATATATTTAAGAGATATATTCCAACTATCATCACTATCGCTTTCATCTAAGGCAATTGATCTAATTGTAACAGCTAAACTTTGAGTTCCTGCATTACCACCCATACCCGAAACTATAGGCATAGAAACTGCAAGAGCAACTACAGCATCTATTGTATTTGAAAATAAACCTACTGTAAATGATGCAAGGAAAGTTGTTATTAAATTTATTGCAAGCCACGGTAATCTTTTTGATACACTTTCTTTTAAAGTTGTTTCTAGTGTTTCATCATCTCCAGCCCCGTGCATTTTCAAGATATCTTCTGTATTTTCTTCATTAATTACATCAATAACGTCATCTATTGTTATTATCCCTAGCATATTACCTTTTCTATTTACAACAGGTACAACTTTTAATCCATATCTAGAAACTATTTGTGCTACTTTTTCCTGATCATAATATGGATCAACATAAATTATATTTTCATCTGTAATCTCCTCAAGTAAAGTATCATCTGAAGCAGTTAAGATATCCCTTAAATCCGCTTCACCAAAAAGTCTTGATTCTTCATCTAAAACAAATATTGTTTCTATGTATTCTGTTTTAGGTCCTATAATTTTAATTTTTTCCATTATATCTTTAATCTTAAGATTTTTTTTGAAAGCTATATATTGAGTGGTCATTATCCCACCGGCTGTATCGTCTGCATATCCTAAAAGTAATCTAATTTTATTAGCATCAGATCTCTTCATGTTATCAAGTATTTCTTTACTCTTTCTAAGTTCAAGAGAACCCAAAATATCTGCAACATCATCTGGTGGTAAATATGATAAAATATCTATTGTTTCATCTAAATCTAATAAATTTAAAATACGTACTTGTAATTTTTCATCAGCTTCTTCAAATATTTCTATTTTAACTTCTTCACTAAATAAGTTAAATACTCTTAATAATTCATTATCATCTTCTATTTCATAAAATGAATCTGCTATATCTACAGTATGATGTTCCTCAACAAATTCTTCTACTTCTTCTTCAGATTCTAAATTTTGTAAATCCTCTGCTATTTCTTCTGTATCTATATCTTCTTCAAAATATTCTTCCTCATCTTCATGTTCTAATCTACTTTTAATTTCTTGTTTAAGAGTTTCTATTTCTTCTTGTGTTAATTTTTCTATATCTAAATTATTTTTCATTTTTCACCCTCATTTCTTCTAATATAGGTAAAAAATATTTTATAGAAAGAAGAGTTTTCATATCTATTAAATAGTTTTCTATTTCATCAATATTTATCCAATGTGATTTAATATCCTCTGCCTCATCAAAGTCAGTTTCTCCTGGTATAATATCATTGGATTTTAGTCTTGCAGCATAAAAATATATATATTGTGTCATATATGGATCTACAAGCATAGGATTTTTCATAGAAACAAAATCTACTACATCTTCAGGACTATAACCTGTTTCTTCTTTTAATTCTCTATTTACAGCTACAAAAGGAGATTCACCTGGATCTATAATACCAGCAACATTTTCAAAAATAGCCTTATCTACACCTGGTCTATACTGTTCTACTAATAAAACTTTATCTAAATTCTCATCAAAAACAGTTAAACAAACAGCATCATCTTTAATTATATATTCCAGCGGAACTTTGGTTGTAGGATGATACTTTATAGCTCCCTTTAAAAATTTAAAACCATCTTTTATTGGCATTTCCATTTTAATCACCTCTTTTTCCTAAATTTACATAAATATTATACTATAATTAATTAAATAAAAGCAACCTTTTTAAATTGTAAGTAGAAATTAGAAATGTCCAAAATTAAATAATAAAAATTTTATAGTGCAGTATAATTGAATTTATGCTGCATTTTTATTTTCAAAATAAATATTTTTTGATGTTTTACCATTAAAAATTTTTCTTGGATAATTATTCATAAAGTCTTGTATATATTCTATCTCTTCATTACTTAACTTATTAA
>NZ_LOHX01000074.1 GCF_001559775.1 Streptobacillus felis
GGGCTATAGGCTTTAAGATAGAGACTATACAGGTAGATAATGGATATGAGTTTGTAAATGATAAAGATGTAACGGATAGGGAAGATGGAAAGATATTGTATAGTAGGAAAGAATTTAGGAGCGAGGAAGAATTAATAGAAAATGTTAAAAGGCATGAAAGGCTGTATAATAATAGGGCAAAGACAGTGCTTAATTTTAAGAGTCCAAATGAGGTTGTGAGGGAATAGAGGCTTAAAAGGGCAACCCCAATCTCACTTCACACACTCTAACAATCAATTAAACACTAAACATTAAACAACACTTAACTAAACTAAACACTTAATTAAACACTTAGACAATTAACTAACTCTAACTCATATTAAATTTATTTCTTATTATGTAACTAATGTATTGACAATTAAAAAACTTTATTAAGAGGTTTAAATTTTTTCTCTT
>NZ_LOHX01000075.1 GCF_001559775.1 Streptobacillus felis
TAATCTAAAGCTTCCATTTGCTGAAGAACCGCATCCTAGAAATGTATCTACTGCTAAATCGACCTCATTTGAAAGCAATCTTATAAAATGTTCGAAAAATATAATGTGGCTTTGGTCATGGATGTTTACCTAATTTATTTTCCCTACCAATCGAGACAGATGCTTCAATATAGACTAGCTTCTATTTACCTTTATTATTAAATGCTTCTGTTTTTGTTATATTAGTAATATATATCCATCACTCATTTGAATTAACATACTGTACATTTATATTTCT
>NZ_LOHX01000076.1 GCF_001559775.1 Streptobacillus felis
CATATATGTTTATTGTATTCCCATACGATTTAGACATTTTCTCACCATCTGTACCTATAACAGTTGCAACATTATCAAGAATTAAAGCTTCAGGTAATTTAAATACTTTCTTACCATAAAATTCATTAAATTTAACAGCAAAATCTCTAGTAAATTCAATATGTTGTTTTTGATCTTTTCCTACTGGAACAAAATCAGGTTCATAAAGTAAAATATCTGCTGCCATTAATACAGGATAATTAAATAATCCAACATTTGCTTTTATACCCTTTGCCACCTTATCCTTATATGCATGCCCTCTTTCAAGTAATGCCATAGGAGTAAGATTAGATAATATCCACATAAGTTCTGTATGCAAAGGTATAG
>NZ_LOHX01000077.1 GCF_001559775.1 Streptobacillus felis
GTATCTCAAGTTCTTTGTTTTTCATTCTAGCAAATATAGCCATTAGAATATCTAATTCAGTTGAATTAAAGTTTCTAAGACCTATTTGATTAAAATCGTTGTTATATTGAACTACTTCATTTGCCATATTATCCCCTCAATTTAATTATAGCATAAACCAAAGGTATTTTCAAGACATGTCCTATTTATTTACTGAAAATGTCCTATTTATTTACTGAAAATGTCCTATTTATTTACGTACCTTCTCCTCTTTCTTTCCTCCCCTTCTCCCTTTTTCCCCCTCTCGTCTCTTTTCTTCCTTCTCTCTTTCCCCCACCTCTCTTTCCTCTTCCCCTCCATATCCCACTCCCTGGAACTTGGTTTAACACAACACAACGAGCTAAAAAAAGCCCTTATTTTTCAAAATTTTTATCTAAATTTTTATTTTTTTCTTCA
>NZ_LOHX01000078.1 GCF_001559775.1 Streptobacillus felis
AAAAAGAAGAGAATTATTTAATTATGTAACTACAAATGATGATATAAAAATAGGTGTAGGTAGAGTAGATGAAAAAGTTATAGATGAAATTAATATATAAAATGCAACTTTTTTAGCTATGAATAATGCATTAGATAATATGGAAAAAGATGAAAAAGATTTAGTGTTAGTTGATGGAAATAAGGAAATAAAAGGATATTTAGGTAAACAGGAGGCTATAGTAAAAGGTGATGGCAAATCCATTACCATAGAAGAAGCCTCTATGATAGCTAAAGTAACAAGAGACAATATTATGAAAGAATATGACTTGATATATC
>NZ_LOHX01000079.1 GCF_001559775.1 Streptobacillus felis
TTCTTGCTCTAACCAAACTCTTTTAAGATAATATGGTTTTTTATCAGATTTAAGAGAAAATGGGATTTCCTTATTAAATAGTATTTATGAAGTTGAAAAGATATTAGATAGTTAAAAAAAAAAAATCAAAATTGAATTAGCTTTATCAGACGCAAAATTTTATGTTATTAATGCTAATAAAATAGCATATGCGTTAGGTATGATTAGTA
>NZ_LOHX01000080.1 GCF_001559775.1 Streptobacillus felis
TAAAGAAAATATCTAAAGATTCTAAAACAGTAGTTTTACCCACATCATTTCTCCCTATTATTGCTGTTAAATTATCAAATTCAAAATTTACTTCATTACTATCTCCTCTTAAATTATTAATTTTAATTGATGCTATTTTCATATAATTATTCACTCCTTTATAATGTACTGTAAAGCAACAGAACGAAATTCATTTTTTCTTTTAACAGTTTATTTTTATTTTTTAAACATCATATCTTTATTAAATATCCTTACTATTTTCTTTAATA
>NZ_LOHX01000081.1 GCF_001559775.1 Streptobacillus felis
GCTTATTCTTGCTTTTTTCTTCTCGTATTTTTTTCTTTCAATCATACGTGAATCTCTTGTTTAGAATTCAGCTTCTCTTAATTCATCATTTAATTCATTTTCATTTTCTACTAAAGATCTTGAAATAACTAATCTTATCGCTCCATCTTGACCAGTATTACATGCACCATGTACCTTAACATGTACACCATATTTAGTTAATGTTCATGTTAATTCTAATGGTTGTTCTACTATTTTTGATAAGATTGCTCATCCTGCAAGAAATTCTCTCATGTCTTTACAGTTAATTACAACACCTGTTTGTTCTGTGATTAATCTTTCTCTTGCTACTGAAGTT
>NZ_LOHX01000082.1 GCF_001559775.1 Streptobacillus felis
GTAATAGGGAAGATAGGTAGTTGCCAAACTTTTTTTAAAATTATATGACTTTGTAGCTCAGTCGGTTAGAGCATCTGACTGTTAATCAGAGGGTCGAAGGTTCGAGTCCTTCCAAGGTCGCCATTTAATATTTATTTTGTTTATATATAGAGGGTTTGTCCCTCTTTTTTATATTATATATTATTGAAAATACTTTATAAATGGTGTATAATAAAAGATAGAAACAAAAATTAGGAGGCTTTTAAATGGAATTAAGAGATTTACAATTAAATATAGAAGAACATTTAGGTAAAAATGTTAAATTAGAGGGATGGGTTAAAAAAATAAGAGCACAAAAAAACTTTGGATTTATAGAATTTAATGATGGAACATACTTTCAAGGTATACAGCTTGTATTTGATGATAATTTAGTAAACTTTGAAGAAATATCAAAGTTATCAATTTATTCATCTATTTCAGTTGAAGGGAAAGTTGTAAAATCAGAAGGAAAAGGTCAAAATTATGAGATAAAAATAGAGAATATATCAGTATTTAATAAAGCGGATATTTCTAATCCTTTACAAAATAAAAGACATGGTATGGATTTTTTAAGAACTATTGCTCATTTAAGACCGAGAACTAATACTTTTAATGCAGTATTTAGAGTTAGATCATTATTAGCGTATGCAATTCATAAATTTTTTATGGAAAGAAATTTCGTTTACGTACAAACACCTATATTTACAGGAACTGATGCAGAGGGTGCTGGTGAAATGTTCCAAGTTACAACTTTAGATTTAAATAATATTCCAAAAACTGAAGAAAATAAAATTGACTATAAAGAAGATTTCTTCGGTAAACCAAGTTTTTTAACTGTTACTGGTCAATTACATGTTGAAGCATTTGCATCAGCATTTCATAATACATATACATTTGGTCCAACATTTAGAGCTGAAGAGTCATATACTACAAGACATGCTGCAGAATTTTGGATGATAGAACCTGAAATTGCATTTGCTAATTTAGAAACAAATATGGATATAGCTGAGTCTATGATTAAATATATTATTAAATATGTTATGGATAATGCGCCACTAGAAATGGAATTCTTTAATACATGGATAGAGAAAGGTATTATAGATAAGTTAAATAATATTGTAAATAATGAATTTGGACGTGTTACATATACTGAAGCTATAGAAATACTTAAAAACTCTAAAGAAGAATTTACCATTCCTGTTGAATGGGGAATGGATTTAAAAACTGAACATGAAAGATATTTAGCTGAAAATGTATTCAAAAAACCAGTTTTTGTTACAGATTATCCTAAAGACATTAAGGCATTCTACATGAAGTTAAATCCTGATAATAAGACTGTTAGAGCTATGGATTTATTAGCTCCTGGTATAGGTGAAATTGTTGGAGGAAGTCAAAGGGAAGATGATTATGATAAACTTGTTAATGTAATGCAAAAAAAAGGGTTAAATATTGATGATTATTCTTGGTATTTAGACTTAAGAAAATTTGGTTCTTTCCCACACTCAGGTTATGGTTTAGGTTTTGAAAGAATGTTAATGTATATTACTGGTATTGCAAATATTAGAGACGTACTTGCATTCCCTAGAACTGCAAAAAGCTTAGAATATTAAGAGGTGAAATATGAAAAAGATTTTATTAGCTTTTCTAATGTTTCCTTTATTTTTAAGAGGAGATTTTTTAGAAGAATTACAAAAAATAGATTTGTTATTACAAAAAGGACAGTATAAAGAAGCACTTCAAAAAGGTAAAGACTTAATTCAAACAGAAATAAGTGAAGAAGATAAATCTTCTTTAAAAAATCTATTATCGGTTATTGAAAAAAAGATTAAATCAGAGTCTGATAACTTAGCAGATAGAATCTTTAACAATACTGGTGAGATTAATTTTACTACAGATGAAGCTACTGAAGGTGAAGACGCAGAAAGTAGTTCTACGGGAACATTTGCTTTCCCTGGAGATGTTTTAAATGATGCTTCAAAATATCAAGAATATGTAAATGTAGAAAAAGAAGTTTTAGCAAGTGGTAATCCTGATAATGTATATACTTTATCAACTATATATATGAAAAGTGGACTATATGAAAGAGCTATGAATCTTGGTTTAAAAACTAAAGATGTAAGAACTGTATATAACTCTGCATTAGGTGCTAGATTAATAGGTAAATATGATATAGCAATAAAACAATATCAAAAAGTTTTATCAATTAATCCTTCACATCTTAATTCATTATTAGGGTTAGGGCTTTCATATAGAGGAAGAGGGGATAAACAAAATGCAATAAAATATCTACAAAAATACTTGAATGCTGGTGGAACTAATCCAAATGTTTCAAAAACTATACAATATTTAAGTAGGTAGATAATATGGGGTGGATTAATTTGAGTTCTATTTTAAATGAAAATATTTGTGTTAAAATAATGGAAAAATATGACATTATTGAACATGCAATAGAGGATTTTAAAAAATATAATTTAGATGAAAAAATATTAGATAAATTAATTACTGCTTCTAAAGTAGATGATAAGATATTTATAAATAGATGTATGGATGAAAATATTAAGATACTTTGTTTTAAGGATAGTAATTATCCCAAAAAGTTAAAAGAATCTGGATTTATCTTTCCATACATTTATTTAAAATCAAATAAAGATATTAATGAATTAAATAGCATACTTTCTATTAGTTCAAATTATGATTTAATTGATAATACAAAAAATATTATCGAAGAAGTATTAGATATAGATAAAGAAATATCTATTAGTTTGGTTTCTGAAACTGAGGCAGATAGATATATTCAAAAATTATTTAAAAATAAAGAAAATACAATGGTATTAATCAGTTCAAGAGATTTTAAATATATACCAAAATATTATAATATTGAAAAAGATTTATTAATTACATTATCTCCTTTTGAAGATATACGTAGCAGAAAAAATATACTTAGATCATCAAGTTTACTTGCAGGTATAAGTGACTTTCTATATATTCCAGAAAGTTCAAAAATTTCAAGGGCTATGATAATGTCAAAGATTATGAATGACCTAGGAAAAGAAATATTTGCGAGTACTTCTTATGGCAAAAGATACTTAGGTTGTAATTACATACTAAAAAATAATATTGCAAAACTTGTTATGAATAAAGAAGATATAAATGAAGAGGTGAAAAATGGCTAAGAATTTAGTAATAGTGGAGTCCCCATCTAAAGCAAAAACAATAGAAAAAATATTAGGTTCTAATTATGAAGTTCTAGCTTCAGTAGGACATTGTATAGATTTACCAAAAAGTACTATAGGTATAGATGTAGAAAATGATTTTAAACCAGAATATAAGATTATTAAAGGTAAAAAAGAAATATTAGAAAAATTAAAACAAAAATCAAAATTAGCTAATAAAGTTTTCCTAGCATCTGATTTAGATAGAGAAGGGGAAGCTATAGCTTGGCATATCTCAAAATATATCAATCAAGACTCTAAAGTTAAAAGAATAGAATTTAATGAAATAACAAAAACAGCAATATCAAACGCTATAAGACATCCTAGAGATATAGATTTAAATCTTGTAAATTCTCAACAAGCTAGAAGATTATTAGATAGATTAGTTGGATATAAGATATCACCATTATTATGGCCATTAGTGGGTAAAAAAGCATCAGCAGGTAGAGTTCAGTCTGTAGCTTTAAAATTAGTATGTGATTTAGAAGAAGAAATAAAAAACTTTGTTTCACAAAGATATTTTGAAATAGATATCTTAATTAATAAAGTAATAAAATTAAACTTGAATGAAATAAATTCTGAAAAAATTGATAAAATTTTTGATGAAAAAGTTTTTAAAAAAGCAATGTTAGTATTAGAAAATTCAAAAGTATATATAGATGAAATAAAGATTTCTAAAAAGACTCAAAAACCACCTGTGGTATTTAAAACAAGTACTTTACAACAGCTTGCATCATCATATTTAGGATTTAATGCAACTAAAACTATGAGAATTGCACAAAAACTATATGAGGGATTAAATATAGATGGTGAAAGTAAAGGGTTAATTACATATATGAGAACAGATTCTATTAGAGTCTCTGATGAAGCAAAATTTGAAGCAAAAAAATATATAGAAAAAAATTATGGTAAAGATTATGTAGGTAACTATTATGTACCTGGTAATAAAAATATACAAGATGCCCATGAAGGTATTAGACCAACAGATATTAATCTTACGCCAGAATATCTTGAAAGATTTTTAAGTAGTGAAGAATATAAGCTGTATAAATTAATTTGGGATAGATTTTTAGTATCTCAATTTTCTAATGTTAAATATGATCAAATGCAAATAAAAGCTTCTAAAGATGAATATACATTTAGAGGTAATATCAATAAGATTACATTTGATGGATATTATAAAATATTTAAAAGTGAAGATATGATACAAACTGAAGATTTTCCAGAACTAAAAGAAAATACAAAATATGATATTGATGAAATATTAACAAAGACAGGGGATACTAAACCACCTGCAAGATATTCAGAAGCAACTATAATAAAAAAATTAGAAAGTTTAGGTATAGGAAGACCATCAACTTATGCAAGTATTATAGATGCTATAAAAGATAAAAAATATGTTGATGTTGTAGA
Source organism: Streptobacillus felis (assembly GCF_001559775.1). Lineage (NCBI taxonomy): Bacteria > Fusobacteriati > Fusobacteriota > Fusobacteriia > Fusobacteriales > Leptotrichiaceae > Streptobacillus > Streptobacillus felis. The sequence continues at coordinate 4,644 of NZ_LOHX01000082.1, forward strand.
AAAAAGATTAATACCAACAGTATTTGGTAAAGAAGTAAAAACTTTATTAGAAAATAACTTTAAACATATTATGAATGTTAAGTTTACAGCAGGAATGGAAAGTAAACTTGATGAAGTAGCTACAGGTAAAACTATATGGGTAGACTTATTAAAAGAATTTTATGATCATTTACTTAAAGAAATGGATGTATATAAACAAAAGGTTAATGAGTTAAAGAGTAAGGTAATATATACAGATATGGAATGTAGTAATGGTAAAGGTAAGATGGTTTTAAAAAGTGGGAGCTTTGGTAAATATATAGTATGTGAACTTGATAGTAAAGATAAAATATCAATTCAGGGGATAGAGTTAACAGAAGATGATTTAAATAAAGAAGTAGTTGAAATAAAGGATAAAGTTAAAGAGCTTATAGAAATCAAAAAAGGCTTAAAAACAGATATGTTTACTCCAAATGGGAAACAATATCTATTAAAGGTAGGAAGATTTGGAGAATATTTAGAAAGTGAAGATTATGAAAATGATAATCTAAGAAGACCTCTAACAAAAGATTTAAAAGCTAAAATAAAAAAAGGTACTTTAAAGCCAATAGATGGAATATATCAATTAAAAGATTATTTTAGTAAATTAGACAATGAAAACGAAGAAATATTAAAACTTGCTGGAAAATGTGAAAAATGTGGCAGAGAATTTAATATTAAAATTGGTAGATTTGGAAAGTTTCTAGCATGTAGTGGTTACCCACAATGTGAAAATATTAAAAAGATACCAAAAATTGAAAGTAGTGAAAAGAAATCAGTTAAAAAAACAACTAAAAAAACTACAAAGAAAACAACAAAGAAGTCTACAAAAACTTCTAAAAAGAAATAGAGGTTTATATGGATAAGATATTAGAAAAATTCCTATACTATCAGGAAGTTGTATTAAATAAAAGTTTTAATACTGTTAAATCATATAAAAAAGATTTAGAACAATTTATAGAATACTTATATAATAACGAAGGTATAAATGATTTTAATAGGGTAGAAATTTTTACTTTTAGATCTTTTATTGCTTATTTAAATGTAGAGTTGAAAGTAAATAAAAGAAGTATAAATAGAAAATTATCAGCAATTAGAACATTTTTCAAATATTTACTAGAAAACGAATATATTAATGAGAATAAATCTATATATATTTCTACTCCTAAGTTTGAAAAACCTCTACCAAATTATTTAACTAAAGAGGATATTGATAGAATAAGAACTGTAATCAATTTAGAGAAAATAACAGGATTAAGGGATAGAGCTATAATAGAATTGCTATATTCAAGTGGACTAAGATCTATGGAATTACTTGATTTAACTGAATATACATTAGATTTAAAAAATCTTGAAGTAAGAGTAATAGGTAAGGGTAATAAAGAAAGAATATCTTTTTTTAGTAAAAATGCGCAAAAATATATTAAAGAATATATAGATAGAAAGAAAATAGAATACAAGAATTATACAAAAGATGTCTTATTTGTAAATAAAGATGGAAATAAATTAGATTCTAGATCTTTAAGAAGATTAATAACAAATTATTCTAATAAAGCTGGTATAAATAAAGAGGTTACACCACATATATTTAGACATAGTTTTGCAACAGAACTATTAAATCAAGGTGTAGATATAAGATTTGTACAAGAATTATTAGGTCACAGTAGTATTGCAACTACTCAATTTTATACTCATATAAGTAAAAATACATTAAAGGATGCATATATGAAATCACATCCTTTTGCAACAAAAAAATAGGAGAAAATATGGAAAAAACTTGTAAAGGTTGTGGATTAAAACTACAATCAGAAGATGCAAAAAAAGAAGGATATGTACCATATGAAAAATTAATATCAAATCAAGAAATAGTTTGTAAAAGATGCTTTAGATTAAAACATTATGGTGAAAATTTAGAAAAAGAAGAGGATAAATTAAGCTATCAAGTAGAAGTTAAAAAAGCAATTAAAGAAGCTGATATAGTAATGCCAATTTTTGATATTATAGATTTTGAATCATCTTTTACAGATGAAATAATTGATTTACTAGAAGATAAAACCATTTTAGCCATAATAAATAAGATAGATTTATTGCCAGGATACATACATGTAGCAGAAGTATCTAAATGGATTAAATATTATTTTACTGAAAATAATATATATCCAGAAGATATTGCATATATATCTGCAAAAAATAAATATGGTGTTAATGGTATATTTAGAAAAATACAGTACATAGCTAAAAATATTTTGAAAAAGAATTTAGATAGTAATATTAAAATAACTGTTGTAGGTGTTTCTAATGTTGGTAAATCTAATTTAATTAATTTATTACTTGAAAAAAATGTTAATACAGTTTCAAAATTTTCAGGTACAACTAAGAAAATAATAAAAAATAAAAAGAAAATTAAAGAATATATGTTAACAATAATTGATACACCTGGGTTAATACCTGATGGAAGATTATCAGATTTACTAAATTCTGATTTATCATATAAACTAGTGCCTAGTGGAGAAATTTCAAGAAAGACATTTAGACTTAAGGAAAATCAAGTATTTATGTTTGAAAACTTAGCATATTTTCAAGTTATGGAAATACCTGATGGGAAAGCATCTGCAATAATTTCAGCATATGCATCAAGAGAAATTAAATTTCATGTAACTAATATAGATAAAGCTAAAGAACTTTCAAAAAATGATTTTTTTAAATTTTTAGATGAAGAAAACTACAATAAATATTTCAATAATGAATTTGTAACTAAAGAGTTTATAATAAATGAAAATGAAGATTTTGTGATAGCAGGTTTAGGATATGTAGAAGTAAAAAGAGGACCAATTACTATAAATGTTACTTTGCCTAAAGATGTAAAAGCTGTAGTTAGAAAAAGTATTTCTAAAAATTCAGAACTTGAAGAAGAAATTGATGAGGATGATTTATGCTGGTAAAAATACTTAGAAAAATAATTTTAGTTTTAATATTGTTAGGGATAGCATACTGTTATTCAACTAATAAAATATACGATAGTGCTACAACTAATGTGGTGGTAGAAAAATGAAAGTAGCTATTTTAGGAAGTAGCAGTAGTGGTAATTCAACTTTTGTTGAAGTAGGTGGAGTTAAGTTATTAGTTGATGTAGGATTTAGTTTAAAAAAAATAATAGAAAAACTTGCAATCATTAATGAAAAACTAGAAGACATACATTCAGTTTTTATAACTCATGAACATATAGATCATGTTAAATCACTGGGTCCTTTATTAAGAAAAACAAATGCAAAAGTATATATACATGAAGATTCTTTTAACGTTATTAAATCTAAAATAGGTAAATATGATGAAAATAGAATTCATTTATTAAAACATAGAGAGGTATATATAGAAAATGCATGTATTATTAATTTTGACTTAACACATGATGCAATGCACTGCTTAGGGTATTCTTTTATAGAAAACAATAAAAAATTTGTATATATTACTGATGCTGGTTATGTAACTAAAATGATGGAATTACAATGTAGAGATGCAGATGTTATAGCTATAGAAAGTAATTATGATTATGATCTACTAATGTCAGGTTCATACCCATGGGATATTAAAAGTAGAATTAAAGGAAAATTTGGACATTTAAGTAATCAAGATTGTTTGAAATTATTAAAAAATAGTTATACTGAAAATTTAAAGAAAATATTTTTAATGCACTTAAGTGATGAAAATAATATGCCATCTCTTGCAATGCATAATATAAGAAAAGAATATAAAAATATAGATATAGAAATTTCTGGTGAGGAAGTTACAAGTACATTTGAGATATAGGGGGTAATATGTGGAAAGAATTAGAATATAGAATAAGAACTTTAGATGTTTATAGAAACTATAAAGAAAATGTTGAAATAATGCAGGGGATGGGTAATAAAAATGCAAATATTATGTTAATATTAAACGATGTTGAAAAAGAAGCTTTTGAAAATGAAAATATTTTAGAAAGTAATAAAGGTAGAGTTGTAAAGAATATTTTTAATTTTGTAGGTATAAATTTAGATGAAATATATATAACATCTTTATATAAATTAGAAAAAAGTAATATAATATTTAATTCTAATACTACTGATGAATTACTAGATGTTTTAATTACAGAAATAATGTTAGTAAATCCTAAATATATTATTACTGTAGGAGAAGAAGTATTTAATGTCTTAATTTCAGATTCATTAGGTAAAGATATTAAGAAAAATAATGTTAATATAAACAAATGTGTTGGTAATATCTATAATTATTTTAATAAAGTATTGGTACCTATATATGATATACAATACATAACAAAATCAAAAAAAGAAGAAAAAATGAAAATAGTAGAAGTTTTAAAATTGATTAAGGAGAATGAATAAATGATAGGAATAGGAATAGTAGGATTACCTAATGTTGGTAAATCAACTTTATTTAATGCAATAACAAAAACTCAAAATGCTGAAGCTGCAAATTACCCATTTGCAACTATAGAACCTAATGTAGGTATTGTTTTAGTTCCAGATCAAAGACTTGATGAAATTGCAAAAATTATTAACCCTAAAAGAGTTTTAGGAGCATCTGTAGAATTTGTTGATATTGCAGGATTAGTTAAGGGTGCTTCTGGTGGTGAAGGATTAGGTAATCAGTTTTTAAGTAATATTAGAAATACAAAAGCTATATGTCAGGTAGTAAGATGTTTTGAAGATGAAAATATTATACATGTTGAAGGTAGTGTTGATCCAATAAGAGATATAGAAATTATAAATAGTGAATTGATTCTTGCTGATATAGATACAGTAGAGAAAGCAATAGTGAAAAACACTAAACTTGCAAGAACTAATAAGGAAGCTAAATTTTTAGTAGACACTTTAGAAAAATGTAAAAAAATATTAGAAGAATATAAAATGTTATCATCTGCTGAATTTACTGAAGAAGAATTAAATACTATAAAAACATATCAGTTTTTAACATTAAAACCTATAATGTTTGGATTAAATATTTCTGAAGAAGATTTAGTTAATGGAACTGAAAACGTGCATATGAAAAAAGTAAGAGAGTATGCTGAGAGTATAAAAGCTGAATGTGTTTCTTTTTCAGCTAAAGTTGAATCAGAATTAATAGAAATTGAAGATGAAGAAGAAAGAAATGAATTTATAGAAAGTCTAGGAATAAAAGAACCTAGTTTAAATAGATTTATTAGAGCAGGATTTAAATTACTTGGTTTAATTTCATATTTTACAGCTGGAGAACAAGAAGTAAGAGCTTGGACTATAGAAGAAGGTACTTTAGCTCCTAAGGCTGCAAGTGAAATACATTCTGATATAGAAAGAGGATTTATAAGAGCAGAAGTTGTTGCTTATGATAAATTTATAGAATATAAAGGATGGGCAGGAAGTAAAGAAAAAGGTACAATGAGATTAGAAGGAAAAGAATATGTAGTAAAAGATGGAGATGTAATGTTCTTTAGATTTAATGTTTAGGAGTGATGGTATGTTTGATTTAATAGTAATTGGTTGGGGTAAAGGTGGAAAAACTTTGGCAAATATCTTAGCAAATAAAGGTAAAAAGGTAGCTATAATTGAAAAAGATCCCAAAATGTATGGAGGAACTTGTCCAAATGTTGGATGTCTGCCTACTAAGGCTATGATACATAGATCAAAAATTTTAGTTGAGATAGGGGCCTTAGGTGTAGAAAGAGACTATGAATTTAATAATGTCATTTATCAAAATGCATTAACTGAAAAGAAAAAATTGGTAAATAAGGTAAATTCTGCTAATTATAATTTATTAAATAATAATGAAAATATTAAAGTATATAAAGGTGAAGCTAGATTCATTTCAAATACAGAAGTATTAGTAAATGGGGATGTATTAAAAGCTAAAAACATAGTTATTAATACAGGATCAAAAACAAGAATTCCAGAAATTGAAGGAATAAATAGCGATAAAGTATTAACAAGTGATACTGCTTTAGAACTTGAAGTTTTACCAGAAAGATTAGGTATAATAGGCGGTGGATTTATTGGACTTGAGTTTGCAAGCTATTTTAACAATTTTGGTTCTGAAGTTACAGTTTTTGAAGGTGGAAATAAATTTATGCCAAGAGAAGATGAAGATATATCCGAATGCATATATAATTTATTGACTGAACAAGGTATTAATTTTAATTTTTCATCTAAAATATTAGAAATAAAAGAGTTAGCTAATAAATTACAGTTAAAATATGAAAAAGATGGAGAAACAAAAATAGAATATTTTGAAAATATTTTAGTTTCCATAGGTAGAGAGCCGAATACAGATGGGTTAGGTTTAGAAAATACTGATATTAAAGTTTCAGATAGAGGCGAAATACTTGTTGATGAATATTTAGAAACAATAGTATCTGGAATATTTGCTGTAGGAGATGTAAAAGGTGGTGAAATGTTTACTGCAGTTTCATTGGATGATAGTAGAATAGTACTTTCTAAAATATTAAATGAAAAAGGTAGAAGTTTAAAAGAAGGTAGAAATGTACCTAAAGTATTATTTACAGATCCTAGTTATGCTCAAGTTGGGTTAAATGAATTAAAGGCCAATGAATTAGGAATTAAATACACAGTAAAAAAATTACCAACAACTACTATTCCTAAATCATTAGCTATAGGAGAAACAGATGGATTTACTAAAGTATTAATTAATGAGAACGATGAAATAATTGGTGCATTTATAATTAATTATGAAGCACATGAAATGATTAATCTATTAGCTTTAGCTATAGATCAAAAAATAAAATATCAAGTATTAAGAGATTTAATATATGCTCACCCTATTTATACTGAGGGATTAAATGATGTTTTAAAATAGAAATAGGAGGAATTAATGGAACAAGTAACAACATTTTTAAAGAAAGTTTTTGATTTAACTTTTATTTTAAAATGGACAGAAAATAATTTGCTTCAAATAATTACTGGATTGGTAGTCTTATTTTTCTATAAAAAAATAGCTAGTATTTTATTAATGGTATTTGACAAAATATTATTTTCAAAGATGAAAGATCACGGTCTTAGAAGCTTTTTAAAATCATTTTTAAAGGTATTTATACATATAGTATTAATATATATTGTTATAGGCCTATTTGGGTTTAACTTAACTTCTGTATTTGCAATTATAGGTGCAATGTCAGTTGTTATAGGGTTTGCTTTCAAAGAAATTATACAAAATATATTTGGAGGTATTATACTATTAGTATTTAAACCATTTAGAGTTGGAGATGTAGTTCAATATAATAGCTATATTGGTACTGTAAAAAAAATAGAAATGTTTTATACAAGAATTGTTAATTTTCAAAATGAAATTGTTATAGTACCTAATGGATTGTTAATAAATAATGAAATAAAAAATATAACAGCTCAAAACAGAAGGAGATTAGATTTAATTATTGCAGTATCATATAAATCTGATTTAGCTTTAGTTAAAGAAATATTAGAACAAATAGTTAATGATTGTGAATATGTTTTAAGAGGTAAAGATGATAATTATACTATAGGTTTAGGAGAACTTGCGGCTTCTTCTATAAATTTTGTTACTAATGTATATGTATTACCAGAAAACTATTTATTAGCAAAATTCTACATTTTAGAGCAAGTTAAGAAAAGATTTGATGCTGCTGGTATTTCAATACCGTATAATCAACTTGATGTACATATTAAAGAAAGGTAGGCATATTTATGGAAATAATAAGATTTGAAAATTATGACTATATAAGCAATACATATATTATTAAAAGTGAAGATAAAATATATGTAGTAGATCCTGGATCTAAAGATATGAGTAGGGTAATAGAATATTTAAAAGAAAATAAACTAGATTTAACTGCTATTTTACTAACTCACGGTCATTTTGATCATATTTTAGGTTTGCCAGAGATATTAACTTATAAAAATGTAGATGTATATATATATGATACAGAAAAGGATTTTTTATTTGATGAAAAATTATCGGTGCTTTTATGGGCACAAACTAATCAAAGTTATTTAAATCCTTGTCTAGAAAATGCAAATATTATTACATTAAAAGAGGGAGATATTGTAGATAAATTTGAAATCATACATACTCCAGGACATACTAGTGGAAGTATATGTTACTATAATTCTGAAGATAAAATTTTAATTTCAGGAGATACTATGTTTAAAAACGGTTATGGAAGAGTAGATTTACCAACTGGTAGTTCAGAGGATATGTGGAAATCTATAGGCAAGATATTAAAACTAGATAAAGAAACAGTAATATATCCAGGTCATGGAGATGATACTACAGTATCTAAAGAATATTCATTTTATTATGCAGGATATTAAACAAGGTTATTCCTTGTTTTTTATTTATTATTAAGTATTAATAATATTTATGTTAACTATTTAGTAAATATATTTGGTATATTTGTAATAATATGCTATAATAGTTTTATCAAAAAAACAAAGGAGGAAACAGTAATGAAAAAAGTAATATTATCAGTTCTAACGCTAATCATGTTGTTTAGCTGTGGTAATAAAGCAGAAGTTGATGTGAAAGGAGGATCTGAGTCTATTATTAAAATTGGTGTTCCCGAACCTTTAACTGGAGATATTTCTCAATATGGAGTAGCAATTAAAGAAGGAATAGAATTTAAATTCGAGCAGATAAATAATGAAGGTGGAATTAACGGGAAAAAAGTAGAAGTAGTAGTAGAAGATACTAAAGGAGATTTACAAGAAGCTGTAAACATAATGAAAAAAATGATTTCAGTTGATAAAGTAGATGCAGTTTTAGGAGAATCAATTTCAGCAAACTCATTTGCGATTGCAGAACTTGCTCAAAAAGCTGGAATTCCAATGATAACACCAGCAGGAACAAGATTTGACATTACAGAAGGTAAGGATTTTGTATATAGAGCTACATTTACAGATCCATTCCAAGGAGAAATTTTAGCTAAATATATTCAAAAAGAAGGATTTAAAAATATAGCTATTTTAACTAATACTTCAAGTGATTATTCAGTTGGGGTTACAACTAAATTTAAAGAAATTGCACAAGAAATTAATTTAAAATTTGAAGAACAAAAATATACTAAAGATGATAAAGATTTCAAATCATTATTAACTAATATTAAAAATACAGGATTTGATGCAGTTTTAGTTCCAGATTACTATAACACAGTAGGATTAATCTTATCACAAGCAAAAGAATTAGGATTAGAAGTACAATTCTTTGGAGCAGATGGATGGGATGGAATACAAACTGATTTCGTAGATGTTGCTGAAGGAGCTATATTTACAAGTCAATTTGATATTAATGATACTTCAGAATTAAATGTTGCATTTGTTACTAAGTTTAAAGAAAAATATGGTAAGGAACCAAACTTATTTACATCATTAGGTTATGATGCTGCAACAATATTAGCAGTAGCTTTAAAATCTGTTGAAAATCCATCAGATCACGTTGCGGTAAAAGAAGCATTAAATAAAGTTAGTGTTGAATTAGTAACAGGAAAACTTGAATTTGATCAAAATAGAAACCCTAAGAAAGTAGTATCTTTCTTAACAATTCAAAATGGTAAATTAGTATTAAAAGAAAAATTCTAAAATTGTGCTCCTAGTGAGCACAATTTTTTAAGGAGAGAAAATGTTAAAAAATTTTATAGATCAAACGATAAATGGACTACAGACAGGTAGTATTTATGCACTTATCGCTCTTGGATATACTATGGTTTATGGAATAGTTAAATTAATAAACTTTGCACATGGGGATATATTAATGATAGGTGCATATATAAGTTTTGTTGCTGTTAATAGAGGTTTTGGACTAACTACAGCTTTAATTATTTCTATAGTAATTTGTTCAATATTAGGTATAGTAATGGAAAGATTAGCATATAGACCATTAAGAGAAGCTTCACGTATGAATGTTTTAATTACAGCCATAGGTCTTAGTTTTTTACTTGAGAGTTTAGCTTTAATATATTTTGGTGCTGCACCCAAAATTATTAAAACTGAATTTATTCCAAAATACTTATCAAGTTCAGAATATATTACTTTTCTAGGAATTAGTGTAAGTAATTTAAGTTTTTTTGTAATAACAGTTACTTTACTATGTATGATATTACTAAATGTATTTATTAAGTATACTAGCTTAGGGAAGGCTACTAGGGCTGTTTCACAAGATATTTCAGCTGCAAAACTTATGGGTATAAACACTGATTTTACTATTTCATTAACTTTTGCAATAGGATCAGCATTAGGAGCATTAGGTGGGTTAATGTATGCACTAACTTATCCAAGAATAGATCCATATATGGGATTACTTCCAGGACTTAAAGCATTTATTGCAGCCGTATTTGGAGGAATAGGTAATATTCCAGGTGCAATGGTTGGAGGTTATGTTATGGGATTATTAGAAACTTATGTTAAAGGATATATTTCTTCAACATGGGCAAATCCTATTGTGTTTATACTTTTAATAATTATCCTATTATTCAAGCCTAACGGATTATTTGGTAAGAATAGAAAGGAAAAGGTATAATATGGATAAAAAAAATAGATTAAAATTAAATAAAACAAATTATACTTTAGGTTTTTTAATGTTATTATTCACATATATTATTCTACAATATTCAATTATTGGTGATGGTATATTTAGTTATAAGGCTAGTATATATATAAATATATTAATATATATTTTATTTGCATTAAGTATAAATGTTACTACAGGAGTAATGGGAGAATTAAACTTAGGACATGCAGGATTCATATCTATAGGTGCTTATTCTTCAGCAATATTTTCTAAATATATTTACTCATTCGGGCTTCCGACTATCTTACATTTAATAATAGTTTGTATATTTGGAGCTATAATTGCAGCTATCTTCGGGGCATTAGTTTCAATGACTACTTTTAGATTAAGAGGAGATTACTTAGCTATTATTACACTTGCTTTTGGGGAAATAGTTAAATATATCATACAAAATATAGAGTTTTTAGGTGGTGCTGCAGGATTAAATGGTATACCTGATATAGTTAATTTCAGTTATGTATTTTTAATAGTTGTAGTATCATCAGTACTTATGATAATGATATTAATTTCTAAAAAAGGAAGACAACTTCTTTCTATTAGAGAAAATGAAATAGCTGCAGAAAATATGGGTGTTAATATTAATAAGGCAAAAGTATATGGATTTACATTATCTGCATTTTTTGCAGGTATAGGTGGAGCGCTTTTTGCTCATAACCTTGGAAGTTTAACTCCAGATAAATTTAATTTTGTATTCTCAATAGAAATTTTAGTTATGGTTGTACTTGGAGGACTAGGAAGTATTACTGGAGCTGTAGTATCTGCAACATTTTTAACATTATTAAATGAGGTATTAAGACAAGTTTCAGAGTATAGATTTTTAGTTTATTCATTAATATTAATTAGTTTAATGATATTTAAAAAAGATGGTATATTGGGGACAAACGAATTTACTATACCATCTTTCTTGAAATGGCTAAAAGATATTAAACAGAAGGTGATAAAATGAAATTATTAGAAACTAAGAATTTAACATTAAGATTTGGAGGTCTAACTGCTGTTAAAAGTGTAGATGTAGAAATAAATGATGGTGAATTAATAGGATTAATAGGACCTAATGGTGCTGGTAAAACATCTTTCTTTAATTTATTAACAGGAGTTTATCAACCAAGTGAAGGAGAAATATTTTTAAATGGTGAAAATATTTCTTTTATGAAAACTCATAAAATAGTTGCTTTAGGAATGTCTAGAACTTTCCAGAATATTAGACTTTTTAAACAATTAACTGTATTAGATAATATTAGGATATCTCTTGATCAAAAGAAAGATTATTCAACATTTGATGCAATGTTTAGAACTAAGAAATTCAGAGAATATGAATATGAAACTATACAAAAATCACTTTCTTTATTAAAAATATTTGATTTAGATGAAATAGCAGATCATAGAGCTGATTCTTTATCTTATGGTAATCAAAGAAAGTTAGAAATAGCAAGGGCTTTAGCTTGTTCACCTAAGTTATTATTACTTGATGAACCTGCAGCAGGTATGAATCCTAATGAAACACAAGAATTAATGAAAATAATTGAAAAGATAAAAAATGAATTCAATATTTCAGTATTGTTAATAGAACATGATATGGATTTAGTAATGGGTATTTGTGAAAGAATTTATGTACTAAATTTTGGAGAAATTATTGCTAGTGGTAAACCAAGTGAAATACAGAATAATAAAGAAGTAATTAAAGCATATTTAGGAGATTAAAATGAAAGTATTAGAAGTAAATAATATAAATGTATTTTATGATAAGATACATGCAATAAAAGATATTTCTTTCTATATAGATAAGGGTGAAATAGTTTCATTTATAGGAGCTAATGGGGCTGGTAAAAGTACAACTTTAAATGCTATATCAAATCTATTAAAAATACAATCAGGTGAAATAGCGTTATTTGGTGAAAATATATCAAATGTTAAAGCACATAAATTAGTTTCAAAAGGTATGGCACATGTACCAGAAGGTAGAAGAATTTTTACAGAACTTACAGTACTTGAAAATTTAGAAATGGGTGCTTTTACAAGACCTAAGAGTGAAATAAAGGAAAGTTTAGAAAAAATGTTTAATCTTTTTCCTAGACTTAGAGAAAGGAAACACCAATTATCTGGTACTATGAGTGGAGGGGAACAACAGATGCTTGCAATGGCAAGAGCATTAATGTCTAAACCAAAACTATTATTACTTGATGAACCTTCAATGGGACTTGCACCATTACTTGTTAAAGAAATATTTGAAATAGTTAAAAGAATAAATAAAGAAGAAAATGTTACAATATTACTAGTAGAGCAAAATGCTAAAATGTCATTAGAGATATCTGATAGAGCATATGTAATAGAAACAGGAGAAATTATACTTGAAGGTAAGGGATTAGAATTAATAGATAATCCTGTAATCAAGAAAGCATATTTAGGGGGATAAAAAACAACACCATTGGGTGTTGTTTTTTTATTATTTTTAACTATTATTTATATAATTAAATAAGCAGCCGAGAGTATTGAAATAAGTCTGTAAATTGAAAAAAATATAATTTTTAGTAAGAGTCTCTTATGGTATAATATATCAAGGAGGCTTTTGTTATGAATGAAGAAAAAAAAGTAAGAAGAACAAAAAGAA
>NZ_LOHX01000083.1 GCF_001559775.1 Streptobacillus felis
TTTAAGTTTAAGGCCTTTTTATATGCTTATTCGATTAAATTCTCTTTAGAAAGAAAATTTAAGCCATTTTCAAGCTTTTTAGTATCAATTGTAGTAACTCCTAAAGTCTTTTTAGGTAATTTTCTTAGTTTTTCTATTATTTCTAAATTTTTTTCTACTGGTTCTATATCGTTTAAAAAATCAACTAGTTTAGATATTTCTTTTTTTAGTTCTAACCGTTCTTTTCTTAAATCTTTATTCTCCTTTAATAAATTATCAAATGTTTATTTTCTATCTATTCTAGTGTTTTTTGATTTTTCATGATTTGAATGTTTTTTTGCGTGTTCTTCTTTTTTGACTCTCTATTTATGTGACTTTTCTTTTATCATTTTTTCTTTTAACGCTATGTTTATTAA
>NZ_LOHX01000084.1 GCF_001559775.1 Streptobacillus felis
CTAACTATTCTATCATATCTGTCTGTTCTATAAGGTCTATCAGTTCTTTCTCCTCTAAACTCTCTATCATTTCTTTCAAATCTATCGTTTCTAAATTTACTATTTTTATTTAATTAATTATGATTTTTGTTATGTATAAAAATTATTTTTTAACCAATAACCTCTTCTTTTTTTTTTTCTTTTTCTAATACTAGATTTTCAACAACTTTTTGTTCAGTTTTCTCTACTTTTGTTGGTTTTTTTAAAGTATTTTACACTATTTTAATTTCTTTTTCACTCATTGTTGAAACATTTTTTTTTTCTTTATCATGAGATTTTCAAATTGTA
>NZ_LOHX01000085.1 GCF_001559775.1 Streptobacillus felis
ATTTTTGAAACAAATTCCACAGTTACAAGTTTTACGTTTTCTTTAATAATTGGAACGTGTAATGATATTATGTCACTTTCTTTTACTAATGTGTCTAAATTTACTTGAGTTACAATATCTTCTATATCATCTTTTTTACATACATCTTTATCAAATACATTTGCACCTACACCCTTAAATAATTTTGCTGCTGTTAATCCTATTTTACCAAGACATATTACTGCAACTTTGCAATTTCTTATTTCTCTAGCAAACA
>NZ_LOHX01000086.1 GCF_001559775.1 Streptobacillus felis
CTGCATAAGAACCTATATAACTTCTAATTCTATAACAGAACATATCATATGCAAGTTTTGCTCTTTCATTTCCTGATTGTACACCTTTTTGTATATCTCTAAAGTCTGAACTTTCTCCGAATATTCCTAAAAATCCTGATTTTTTATTCATTCTTGTATCTATTTCCTTAGGTGTTAATCCTCTTTTTTCCATGATGTATAACACTGCTGCTGGATCTATATCACCACAACGAGTTCCCATCATTATTCCAGCAAGTGGAGTAAGACCCATAGAAGTATCTACTACTTTACCATTTTTAACTGCTGATATTGAAGCTCCATTTCCAAAATAACAAACAATAATTTTAGCTTCTTTATTACCCAACATTTCTGCAACTACACCTGAAACATATTCATGACTAGTTCCATGGAATCCAAAATTTCTAACTAATAATTCTTCATAATCTTCAACTGGTAATGGATAAGAGTATACATGTTTTTCCATGCTTTGATGGAAGGCTGTATCAAATACTGCAACATTAGGTTTACCTGGTAATAATTCTCTCATTACTTTAATTCCCATAACATTAGCTGGGTTATGTAATGGAGCTAATTCAGAAATATCTTCTAATTTTTTTATCACTTCTTCATCTACTAAAACTGAATCATTAAAGTATTCTCCACCATGAACTACTCTATGTCCTATAGCATCAACTTCATCTATAGTTTTTAAAACTCCATTTTCTCCTACTAATTCCTTTAATACTAAATCTATTGCAGCCTTATGATCTGGCATTTCTTCTGATCTTTCTTCTACTTTAACA
>NZ_LOHX01000087.1 GCF_001559775.1 Streptobacillus felis
ATGATTTATTCTTTATAAGTTTTTTTATAAGTTGTCTATATAATTAAACTCCTTTTCTATTCCAACAAGGAATTTATATTCTAAAATTAATCTTGTTAACATATTAATATAGAGTTATATTATTCGTGTAATTACAGTAGGAAATTGAGAGGAAGCTTAGATGGCAGATAGAATGAGTAGAAGAAAAGAGAACCCATCACAACTATCTTATGCATTCAGATTAC
>NZ_LOHX01000088.1 GCF_001559775.1 Streptobacillus felis
ACAATATTTAACGTCAACTAAAGCTTCTCATGCTTTAATTGGTCTTAATGATTTTTCTACTACTTCAACACCAGTTGATCCTTGATTAACTACTACTTCTCTCATTCTCATATCATCATTTCATATTCAAATTAATCATTTCACTATTAATATAACACATTAATACTGAATAATCAATTATGAAAATACTCAGTTCAGTCTTAGTTATTTAACTGCATTGCAATTTTA
>NZ_LOHX01000089.1 GCF_001559775.1 Streptobacillus felis
TAAAAAGTTGAAAAAATTAGTTTCAGAAAAAAAGCAGAATTTGATAGAAAATTGAATCAAAAAAATTGGATAAATCTAAAAATGAAATTTTAATAAGTACTGAAAATTTAATTAATGATGTTAAATATTTTTATAAAAATTTTTTTGAAGATTCTCTAAAAAAATAAAATGATAAACAAAAAAAAGAATCAATAAAAATTGAAAATTACTTTGAAAATATTTATAATTCTTCACAAAAAGAAATTGAAGTCGAATCAAATATTCAAGTTCGTGATATGTAATTTTGGGAATCTCTTCTCTTCAAGAAAGAAAAAAAATGACACC
>NZ_LOHX01000090.1 GCF_001559775.1 Streptobacillus felis
ACATTCGTATATGCTTATTCGTTTAAGTTCAGTTTATATATCAAATTTAAGCCATTTTCAATCTCTTAAGTATCAATTGTAGTAAATACTGAAGTCTTTTTAGGTAATCTTTAAAATTTTACTATTAGTTAAATAGTTTGTTCTACTGTTTCTATATCGTTTAAAAAATCAACTTTTTTTTTTTTTTTTTTTTTTTTTTTTTTTTTTTTTTTTTTTTATCTATTACTTTCTTTTATTCATTACTCTATTGTTCTTTTTTTTCCTTTTCTAATAGCTTTTAAACGATCAGTATTTGCATATTTTTTTTCATTCTCTAGATATTGATCTAGAGATATATTTTTCTTTTCTTCAATCATTTTTTCTTTTATAGCTATGTTTATTAATTTGTTTTCTTCTTTCTCGCTTATAATTCCCATTTGTAATTTATTTTTTAAAGCTTCTCATTCTTGTTTAAATTCTTTTTTAAGAGTTTTTTTGTCCTTAGCCTTACTTTCTATCGTCCCATCTATTCTTGGAACAAATTCGGCCATTTCTTC
>NZ_LOHX01000091.1 GCF_001559775.1 Streptobacillus felis
AGTAAATAATGGAAATCCACTGATACATTATTTAAGAAAAGATACTGCAGCAAGTAAGATTACTAAGGAAATAATAGATAGAATAAATTTAGAAGAATTTGATTTGATACATATTACAGGAATACAACTAGGTATATCTGAAAGTTATAGAGAAGCTAAAATCTAATTAATAAAAAAGGCTAAAGAAAAAAATATATAAATTACATTTGATCCTAATATAAGGACTCAAATGTGGGATGATATAGAAAAAATGTAGAAAATTGTAAATGATATATGTACTAAAGTCGACTTAATATTACCAGGAATAGGTGCAAGTGAAGTATTAACTGGTTTAAAA